>NZ_JAFMPL010000055.1:0-49089 GCF_019038455.1 Nocardia noduli | reverse complement strand
CCCCCCTCGTACCCCGCCGCGGCGAAAACCCCCTGCGTGGCGAGCATGTGATTGTCACTGAGCATCAGGCAGTAATTACCCGGCTTGTGGTCGTACTCGAAGAACACCAGCGGAGCGAAGGTCTCACGATCAGTCACGCGCCGACTCTAGGACACGGGTACGACACCCATCTCCGCGCGACTCCAGAGCACAGGTAGGACATCCCATCTCGACCGATCCCGTTCCACGGTGCAACACCTACTTGGCCCGCCCCGGTCGCTGTGTGACTCCCTGCCCACTCGGCGTCGTGCGATATGACACCCTCGTCCCGCTCTCGGCACCGCGTGACATCGTTGCCTGTTCCGGGCGCGGCATGACCCCTCGGCCTGCTTCGGATACGGCATGACACCCTCGGCTCACTCCGGCCCGTGCGGTAGCCCAGCCCACTCTGGGCCGCACGGCGTGACGCCCGGCTCGGGGCCGCGTCGCATCCTCCAGCCACTCGTGACCGCGCGATACGACCCCCAACCCACGCCAAGCCAAGCGAGATGACACCCCCAACCCCCCACGGCGCGAGCCTTACGAGCGCCCGTTCGCGGCCCGTCTCGCGTCCGAGCGGTCGAAGCGCATGCGCCGAAGGCGCGAGTCTCGACCGCTCGGACGCGAGACATCAAGGGGCCGCGAACCCGCGGCCCCCGGGCCGCCGAAGACCCAGCGAACCCGCGGCCCCGGCCGCCAAAATCACCATCGTCGCGATCACGTAGCTGCTGCCGATGATCTGCTGCCACCATGCCCATTCGAGTTCCAGATCCTTCGAATGCGGCAGCAGCCATTGCGGGCCGATCAGGAACAGCACCGTCAACGCCGCGACCGTGCCGATGTACCACCGTTCGCGTCTGCCGCGCGCGATGCTGTCGGCGGCGAGGACCAGCGCGGGCGCGACCCAGACCCAGTGGTGTGACCAGGACACGGGCGAGACGAGAAGTATCGCCGCGGCGTTGACCAGTAGTGCGGCGACGGTCGCGTCGGCTCGGATCAGTCGGCGCATCCAGATGGCGGCGAGGGCGACGGCCACCAGCGAGAGTGCGATCCAGATCAGGGTGGCCAGCGAATCGGAGACCCCGAGCCGGAAGGCCATGCCTTTGATGGACTGGTTGCCCGCGAAATACGGCGGGCCGATGCGGCCGGTGTCGGCGAGTGTGTCGAACCAGTATTCGACCGAATCGTCGGGGAAGAGCAGGAAGCCGACTCCGACGGCGGCGATCGCGGAGACGACCAGTGTGCCCGCGGCTTTCCAGTCGCGGCGCAGCAGGAAGTAGAGGAGGTATCCGGCGGGGATCAGTTTCACCGAGACCGCGATACCGATCAGCATGCCGCGCGGCCAGAACGGTTTGCGTACCAGGCAGTCCAGCGAGATCGCCGCCATCAGCACCAGGTTGATCTGCCCGAAGCCGAAGGTCTGGCGCACCGGTTCGAGGAAATTGGCGAATCCGACGGCCGCGATGACGAGGGTGAGCGTGCTCGTGCGGTCCAGGCCGGGGCGGATCCGGGACAGCACCAGCCAGAGGGTGATGCTCAGGCTGAGGATGTTGGTGAGGACCACCAGTACCTCTGCCGCCTGTAGCGGTATGAGTGCCAGCGGCGCGAAGAACAGTGCGGCGAGCGGGGGATAGGTGAAGGGTAGGCCGATGCCCTCTACCGGTGGCATCGGGCCGTAGAGCTCGCCGCCGTCGAGCCAGACGCGCGCGCCGTTGCGGTAGACCTGTAGGTCGATGTAGCCGTTCCACCAGTGGATGAGCAGCGAGACGAGCACCGATATCGCGAAGAGTCCGATGGCGGCGATCAGCCAGCGGGTCTGGTGCGGGGACAGCGCTGACGGGTGTTCGGCCTCGGGGCCGTGACGTTTCTCCGTCGCTGTCGGCTGGTCGGCCGAATTCACCACCCCCGCGCGTTCCGTCACGTCGCACAGCGTAACGGGGTTGCCGATGGGCCGGTCGGTGGCACTCAGGTGCGGGTGGGGGGCGGGCTCCCTCTAGACTGAGGCCGAGGCATTCGCCGCATCCAGTGACAAGGCTCGTCGCTCCGGCTTGCCGACCCCCTGCCCGGCCGAAAGGACCCAGGTACTCCGTGACTCCGCAGGTCGACACCGTCAGCGCAGCCGCAGCAACCCCCGATACGCCCCAGCCGTACAAAGAGCTGGGTCTCAAGGACGACGAATACGCCCGCATCAAGGAAATCCTCGGTCGCAGGCCGACGGATGCCGAACTCGCCATGTATTCGGTGATGTGGAGCGAGCACTGCTCCTACAAGTCCTCGAAGGTGCATCTGCGCTACTTCGGCGAGACCACCACCGACGAGATGCGGGCTTCCATGCTCGCGGGCATCGGTGAGAACGCGGGTGTGGTCGACGTCGGTGACGGCTGGGCGGTCACCTTCAAGGTGGAGAGCCACAATCACCCGTCCTACGTCGAGCCCTACCAGGGTGCGGCGACCGGGGTCGGCGGCATCGTGCGCGACATCATGGCCATGGGCGCGCGGCCCGTCGCGGTGATGGATCAGCTGCGTTTCGGCGCGGCCGACGCGCCCGATACTCGGCGCGTGGTCGACGGTGTGGTGCGCGGTGTCGGCGGATACGGCAATTCGCTCGGCCTGCCGAATATCGGCGGCGAGACCGTCTTCGATGCCTCCTACCAGGGCAATCCGCTCGTGAACGCGCTGTGCGCCGGTGTGATGCGGGTCGAGGACCTGCACCTGGCGTTCGCCTCGGGAGCCGGTAACAAGATCATCCTGTTCGGCGCGCGGACCGGCCTCGACGGTATCGGCGGCGTCTCGGTACTGGCCTCGGACACCTTCTCCGGCGACGAATCCTCCGGCGGCCGCAAGAAGCTGCCGAGCGTGCAGGTCGGCGACCCGTTCACCGAGAAGGTGCTCATCGAGTGCTGTCTCGAGCTGTACGCGGCCGAACTGGTCGTCGGCATCCAAGACCTCGGCGGCGCCGGATTGTCGTGCGCCACTTCCGAACTCGCGGCGGCCGGTGACGGCGGCATGCATATCGACCTCACCAAGGTCCCGCTGCGCGCGGCCGATATGACCCCGGCCGAGATCCTGTCGAGTGAGTCGCAGGAGCGGATGTGCGCGGTCGTCACCCCCGCGAACGTGGACGCCTTCATGGCGGTCTGCAAGAAGTGGGATGTGCTTGCCACGGTGATCGGCGAGGTCACCGACGGTGAGCGTCTGATCGTCAGCTGGCACGGCGAGACCGTCGTGGATGTGCCGCCGCGCACCGTCGCCCACGAGGGCCCGGTCTACGAGCGCCCGGTGCGGCGTCCCGACGAGCAGGACGCGCTCATCGCGGACACCCCCGATCGGTTGACCCGACCCGCGACCGGTGACGAACTGCGCGAGACCCTGCTGCGGATGATCTCCAGCCCGCAGCTGTGCAGCCGCAAGTGGATCACCGAACAGTACGACCGCTACGTGCGCGGTAACACCGTGCTCGCCGAACACGCCGACGCCGGTGTCATCAGGATCGACGAGGAGACCGGCCGCGGTATCGCGCTGGCGACCGACGCGTCGGGCCGCTACACCAAACTCGATCCGTACACCGGCGCGCAGCTGGCGCTGGCCGAGGCGTTCCGCAATGTCGCGACCACCGGCGCCACCCCCAAGGCCGTCACCAACTGCCTCAACTTCGGCTCCCCCGAGGATCCGGGTGTGATGTGGCAGTTCCAGCAGGCCGTGCGCGGTCTCGCCGATGGTTGTGTGGCACTGGGTATTCCGGTCACCGGCGGCAACGTCAGCTTCTACAACCAGACCGGCAGGGACGCGATCCTGCCGACGCCGGTCGTCGGTGTGCTCGGCGTCATCGACGACGTGCACCGGCGCATCCCGACCGGACTCGGCCTCGAACCGGGTGAGACGCTCATCCTGCTCGGTGAGACCCACGACGAGTTCGGCGGATCCATCTGGTCGCAGGTCGTGCACGACCATCTCGGCGGCGTGCCGCCCAAGGTCGACTTCGCCCGCGAACAACTGCTGGCCGAAATCCTCCTCGCGGGTTCGCGCGACGGCATGATCAGCGCCGCGCACGACCTGTCCGAGGGCGGACTGGTCCAGACCGTGATCGAGGCCGCGCTGGCGGGCGAGACCGGTTGCCGTCTCATCCTTCCCGAGGGCGCCGATCCGTTCGTCACCCTGTTCTCCGAATCGACGGGCCGGGTGCTGGTCGCGGTCCCGCGCACCGAGGAGACCCGTTTCACCAAGATGTGCGATGCCCGCGGCCTGCCGTGGGCGCGGATCGGCGTCGTGGATCAGGGCTCGGATTCGGTCGAGGTGCAGGGGCAGTTCTCGGTTGCGCTGGCCGAGTTGCGCACCGCGTACGAGGGCACGCTGCCCGCGCTGTTCGGCGCGGGCGCACTCTAGACACCGAACCCGGACCGGCCCGCACCCCTCGTGCCGGGCCCGTCCGGGTTCGCGTCTGTTCGTGCCGGTCAGGGATTCTTGAACGGATCGTGTTCGGCCATCAGCTTTTCCATCCTGGCCTGATCGATGCGGCCGGTCAGCGAAGCGGATTCGTGCCGGTCGCGGACCACCTTGGCCAGGGTGAAGGTGCTGGTCACCAGGAACAGCACGGTCATTCCGAGGAAGCCGCGCTGCCAGGAGTCCAGCGGGAGATAGAAGATGCCGACGCCCGCCCCGAACAAGCTGACGCCGAACGCGATCGCAGCCTGCGCGATGTAGGCCGATGTGGTCGTCGGCTGTGCGCTTGGAGTGCTCATGCCTATCGAGTGTGACGATCCGGCGGTCCCCTCGACCGCGTGGAATTACTCGAGCCGGGTGGGTAATCCTCGGCGGTGCCCGAGCCCACGGGCCGGGTGTGATCTTGCCCCGACTACCGCGTGGCGGTCCGGGCGGGGCGACCGATGTCTGTGACCGCCCGCCATACTGTTCGAGTGCTCCGGACCGCCACCACACTCGCGAAGCTGCGTGCGCGCGGCGTCGTCGTGGTCCGGCGCGTCGAGGACATCGTCGATCTGAACTACGTCGGCCTCGTGGTCGCCACCCTGTTCTTCGCGCTGTCGGTGACGCCGTCGCTGGTACCGAGGGACTGGATGTTCCAGGGGCTGATCAGCGGTATCAACGCGGCCCTCGGTTACGGCCTCGGCTGTCTGCTCGAATGGCTCTACCGGGTGTGGATGCGGCCGTGGATCCGCCGGTGGATCGTGCCGAGGCTCCGGTTGTGGCTGCGGGTCGCGCACCTCGGCCCCGCGCCCACCTGGGTGGGGTACGCGGCGAAATCCGCGGTGCTGTTCGTCTGCGCGCTGAGCGCGGGACTGATGCTGGTGCAATCGGCGCGGTGGCAGCGTGAGATCACCGCGCTGATGGGGATGGCCGGCACCGATACCGCCGCCTACCTGCGCACCGGACTGTTGAGTCTCGCGGTCGGCGTCGCCGTCGTCGCGGTCTACCGGACGGTGCGCGAGACCGTGCTGTATCTGTCCCGCCAGCTCAATCGGTGGGTGAGGATTCCCGGTGAGTTGGCGCCGACCGTCGGCCTGCTGCTGCTCGTGGTTCTCGCGGTGACCCTGTTCAACGGCGTCGCCTCGCGGGCGTTCTTCGCGGTCGCCAATTCGGCGTTCAGCGTCCGCAACGACCACAACTCGCCCAATGCCGTGCAGCCGCAGCAGCCGGAACGTTCCGGCAGTCCCGAATCGCTGGCGAAATGGGAGACGCTCGGCTTCGAGGGCCGCTGGTTCGTCTCGCACGGCCCCAGCGCGTCCAGGATCGCGGCCGTGACCGGCAAGCCCGCGCGCGAGCCCATCCGCGCCTACGTCGGACTCGAGTCGGCGACCGAGGAACGTGACCAGGTCGCGCTCGCCGTCGACGAACTCGAACGCACGGGCGCGTTCGATCGGAAGGTGATCGTGGTGGTCACCACGACCGGCACCGGCTGGGTCAATTCGATGGCGGCGGGCGCGATCGAATACATGTACGGCGGCGATTCCGCCGTGGTCGCCTCGCAGTATTCCTACCTGCCCAGTGTGCTGTCGTTCCTCGCCGACCGGGGCAAGGCCGCCGCGGCGGGCCGCGATCTGTTCGACGCCGTCTATCAGCGGTGGTCGCAGCGGCCGGAAGGGCAGCGCCCGAAACTGTTCGTCTACGGCGAGAGTCTCGGATCCCAGGGTTCCGAGGCCGCCTTCGACGGCCTGGCCGATCTGCGGGCGAAGGTGGACGGCGCGCTGTGGGTCGGGCCGCCGAATTCGAATCGGCTGTGGGAGCAGTTCATCTCGCGCCGCGATCCCGGCTCGCCCGAGGTCGAACCGGTCTACGCCGACGGCCTCGTCGTCCGCTTCGCCGCCGACACCGACGACCTGTCCCGGCCCGACACCGAATGGCGCGCACCCCGCATCGCCTACCTGCAACACGCGTCGGACCCCATCGTCTGGTGGTCCTCCGACCTGATCTTCTCCCAACCGGACTGGCTGTCCGAACCGCGCGGCTCGGACGTCTCCACCCAGATGCGCTGGTGGCCGTTCGTCACGTTCTGGCAGGTCACCGCCGACCTCACCAACGCGCAGGGTGTCACCGACGGCCACGGGCACCGCTACGGAACCCTGGTCGTCGACGGCTGGGCGGCGGTCGCCCAACCTCCGGGCTGGACGCCGGAACTGGCGGAGAAGGTGAAGTTCCAATTGGACTCGGCGGAGGACTTCGAGCGGGAAACGAAGTGATCTCCGCGAAAGTAGTTGCCGCCGTAATGGTTCCGCTGGCATGGAACAATATCCTGCTGCCTCGGCTGCGGTGGGGGCTGCGTGGACGAACCGTCGCGCACGCCGCCTTCGCGACGGGGTATTCGCTGGCGCTCGGTGGTCGTCCGCGCTGGGTTTCGGCCCGGGGCGCGCGCTACGGTCTCGCCGCTTCGGCCGTGGTGAGTACCGGATACGTTGTCGCGCTGACGGTTCCGGCGGTGCGCGACCTGTTGGCGGTATTCGCGGACCGCAGTCGGACCGTCGGAGATCCCGTCGTCGCACTCGACGACGCGGTTCTCGCCGAGTCTTCCACCGGTGCCGCCGTCCAGGTAGACGCCGAGAGCGAGGTCGTCGACCCGATCGAACGAGTCACCGTCCACATCCCGATCGGCACCGTCTACAGCGAGGAACTGATCTTCCGCGCCACCTTGGACCCCCTGCTGGACAACACTTTCGGAGCCCGCATCGGTCCACTGGCCTCCGCCGCCGTCTTCGGCCTCTGGCACATCCACCCCGCGCGCGTCGCGGGCGACAACGTCCCCGCGACCATCGCACTCACCACCCTCGGCGGCCTGCTCTTCGGCCTGCTGTCCCGCCACGCGAACAGCGTCACCGCCCCCGCACTCCTGCATTTCGCCCTCAACGCGGGCGGCGTCATCGCGCCCCTGGTCGCGGAACGGCGCGAATAGCAGGCACCTGAACAGGTCCGGGCCGTGGCGAAGATCGCGCGCCTCCGCCTTCGGGGCGGTCTGGCCGGTCTTGTCGGCGGGAGTGCCGCCACCGTGAGGTGAAACAGACTGCTGGATACGGAATTTCGTGAGAATGAGGCAGTGGTGTCTACTGTCCTCGGAAACGAAGAACCCCCACGACCTAGCTGCCGTGGGGGGAACTCCATGTATTCACGAGGGACCTTGTCCTCGTATCTGACAGCCATTCTAGCGGGGGAGTCGATGTATGCCAAAACGCGCCACGACTGAACGCGATGACCAAGGACTCTCGGAGCACGGCGAGAAAGCACGCTGGTGAGGCCGACGGTAGTCGTGAAGCAGGCCACCCGCGGAAGGGTGCTGAGATCACCCACGATGACCTGCTCGCGCAGATCACGTTCGGGGTGTGGACCAAGCTTCTGCCTTCGCGGAACTTGAAGGACACCAACTATCGGGCACGTCGCGTTCTGTGGACGCAGGCGTTGCGCCACGCCTTTCCGCACCGCGTCCAGGACCCGCACGGGGTGATCGTCGCAGCTCGGGTGGCTCCGTTACTGTCGAATTCGTGGTGCGACGAGTGGATCCGGTCGAGTTGCGGGCCGCGGTGCGGGCCACGGCGCGGACGTTGGCGACGACCGCGCCGGGGCACACGGTGGAGGTGCGGGTGCCGCCGTTCGTGGCGGTGCAGTGCATCGAAGGGCCTCGGCACACCAGGGGGACGCCGCCGAATGTGGTGGAGACCGATGCCAGGACCTGGTTGTTGCTGGCCACGGGGTTGCTGGAATTCGATGACGCTTTGCGTGACGGTGTGGTGTCGTCGTCGGGTAGTCGGGCGGGTGAGGTCGCGCGGTGGCTGCCCGTGGTCGCTCCTACGACCGGGGGAGCACCGTAGCTCGTGTGCCCGATCGTGGATCGCACGGTCCACGATGCGGTAAGCCGCCGGAGGCGGTGGCGTGCGTCCACACCCCGCCCGCGACCGCCGTACCGTTACTCGGGCCGACCACCGCCGACCGGCCCCGAATCGTTCACCTCGCGTTCTGTGCCTCACGTTCGGCCGGGGCGGGTTCGGGTTCGTCTCCGACGTAGGCGGCCCACAGATCCCGGTAGGGGCCTTCCTCGGCGAGGAGGGCGGTGTGGGTGCCGACCTGGAGCAGTCCGCCCGCGCCGACCACGGCGACGAGGTCGGCGTTGGCTGCGGTGGCCAGTCGGTGGGCGACGACGATGGTGGTGCGGCCCGCCGTGAGCACGTCGACGGCGGCGCGGACCTTCGCCTCGGTTGCCAGATCGAGGGAGGCGGTCGCCTCGTCCAGGATCAGGATGTCGGGTTCGACGAGTTGGGCGCGGGCGAGTGCGAGCAGTTGGCGTTGACCGGCCGACAGGCTGCGTCCGTGTTCGCCGATCGGCTGGTAGTACCCGTGTTCGAGGGCCGCGATCATCTCGTGCGCGCCGACTGCCCGTGCGGCCCATTCGATATCGGCCGGTGTGGCGTCGGGTTTGCCGTAGGCGATGGCGGTGCGCACGGTGTCGCCGAACAGGAACGGTTCCTGCGGGACGACGCCGAGTCGCTTGCGGAAATCGCGTAATCGGTAGCGCCGCAGGTCGATTCCGTCCACCAGCACCGAGCCCGCAGTGGGATCGTAGAAACGCGCGATCAGTTTGACGAGGGTCGATTTGCCCGCGCCGGTCTCGCCGACGAGCGCGACCGTGTGCCCGGCCGGGATGTGCAGGTCGACGCCGGTGAGCACCTCGGCCGAACCCGGCTCGTAGGCGAAACCGACGCCGCGCAATTCGATCTCGCCCTCGAGTTCGGTGACGGTGAGCGCCGCCTCTTCGTCGGGCGTCGTCTCCACGGTGCGGAACAGTTCGCCGAGCCGGTCGACGCCGACCACGGCCTGCTGGTAGCTGTCGAAGACCTGCGACAGCTGCTGGATCGGCGCGAACAGCAGGTCGATGTAGAGCAGGAAGGCGATCAGGGTGCCCACGGTGATCACCTCGTCGCGGACCTGGTGCACGCCGACGGCGAGCACCGCGGCGGTGGCGCAGACCGACATCATTTCGATGAGCGGGAAGAACACCGCCATCAACACCTGACTGCGCAGCCGGGCGGTGCGGTAGGCCCAGGAACGGTCCTCGAATTCGGTCTGGTTGCGCGCCTCGCGCCGGTAGGCCTGGGTGACCTCGATGTTGTCGACGTTCTCCTGGAGGTAGGCGTTGACCGCGCTGACCCGTTCGCGCGCCAGGTTGTAGGCGGGGATGGAGGCGCGACGGAACAGCACCGTCGCCACCGCGAGCAGCGGCAGCAGCGCGAGCACCACGGGAGCGAGGCCCGCGTCGACGACAAGCAGCGCGACGACGACACCGCCGATGGTGAGACTGCTGGTGAGCGCCGTCGCCAGACCGGTTTGCAGGAAGGCGGACAGTCCGTCGACGTCGGTCGTCATCCTGGTCATGATCCGGCCGCCGAGTTCGCGCTCGTAATAGCGCAGGCCGAGTCGTTGCAGGTGGGCGAAGGTTTTGACGCGCAGTCCGAACAGCAGCCGTTCACCCGCGCGGCCCGCGACGCGCACCTGGGCGATGGTGAGCAGCCAGTCCACCGCCGTGACGAGCAGGGCCAGCGCGGCGGCCGTGATCAACACGTTCCTGGCCCCGACCAGGACACCGTGGTCGATGCCGTAGCGGACCAGGAACGGGATCAGGATCTGCGCCACCGCGTCCAGCGCGACGAGTCCTAGCCCGGCCAGCAGCGGCCAGCGGAACGGGCGAAGCAGTCTGGCCAGTGAGAACTGGGGATCGGGTGTGTGGGAGAAGGATTCGGGGACGTCGGGTTCGCCGCGCAGCGGTGGCAGTCGGTCGATCTGCGCCTGCACGTCGCCGCTCGGCGGCGCGGCGGCCATCATGCCGCTGCCCGCGCCCGCCCTGCCGATTCCGGCCGGTGCGCCCGCGGCGCGCTGGGCGAAGGCCGTGGCCGCCTGTTCGAGCGCGCGGGTGGCCGAATCGTCGTCGGACTGGGTGGGTTCCACCCACAGCACCGCGGTCGGCTGCCGGGTGTCGGTGCCGTGGTCGACGCCGATTCCGGTCACCTCGGGCGGGGTGAACAGCGCGTGGAAGAGTTCGCCGGAGCCGCGCAGCTGTTCGAGGGTGCCGGATTCGGCGATGCGTCCGCCGTCGAGTACCGCGACCCGGTCGGCCAGGGCCAGCGTCGAGATGCGGTGCGCGACGACGATCGTGGTCCGGCGGCGTACCTCGGCGGCGATCCTGGCGAAGATTTGTTCCTCGACCCTGGCGTCGATGGCCGAGGTGGCGTCGTCGAGGACGAGTACGGGCGCGTCGGTGAGCAGCGCGCGCGCCAGGGCGATGCGCTGACGTTGTCCGCCGGACAGCCGCTGGCCGCGTTCGCCGATCCTGGTGTCGAGACCCTCGGGCAGATTGCGGACGAATTCGTCGGCGGCGGCGAGATACAGGGCGTGCCAGACGCGCTCGTCGTCGGCGTCGGGATCACCGTAGGCGACATTGGCGCGCACGCTGTCGGCCATCAGATGGGTGTCCTCGAACACCATGGCGACCCGGGAGCGCACATCCGGCAGTTGCTCGATGTCGGCGCCGTCGAACAGGACGGTGCCCTCGTCCGGTGTGAACAGTCGCGGCACCAGGTGCACCAGGGTGGATTTTCCGCTGCCGGCCCCGCCCGCGAGCGCGACGGTGCTGCCGGATTCGATCGACAGGTCGAGCCCGTCCAGGACGGTCGTGGTGCCGAAAGCGAAGCGCACGCCACGGAATTCGATCGCGGGCGGCGTGGTGTTCGGCGCGGTCGCGGCCTGCGGCTCCAGTGGCGGCAACGGGGCCTCGATCACCTCGCGCACCCGATCCAGCGAGGCCCGGCCCTGCTGGCTCACGCTGAGCAGCATGGAGAACTGCCGAATCGGGCTGACGAAGGTGCCGAGGTAGGTCATGAAGGCGAGGAAGGTGCCGAGCGAGACCGACTGGTTCAGCGCGAGCAGTCCGCCCGCGACCAGGATCAGCGCCTGCCCGATCGCGGGCACGGTCTGCATGGCCGGGGTGAATCGGCTGGTGATCCGGGTGACGCGCATCCTGGATCGGTACAGGTCGCGCGCCGCGGCGGTGAGTCCGGCGAGTTCGTGCTGTTCCTGGCCGAATCCCTTCACCACGCGCACGCCCGCGACGGCCGCTTCGACGCGCATGGCGACTTCGGCGGCCTCGGCCTGGGTGTCCCAGTTGGCCGGGAACAGTTCGCGCTGACTGCGTCTGGTGATGATCCACAGCGCCGGGACGACGAGTAGCGCGATCACGGTGAGCGGCGGTGACATCACCGCCATCAGCACGAGCGCCGCGATGAGCAGCGCGACATTGCCGAAGACGATCGGAATCAGTTGCAGGAACATCTGGATCAGCGTCACGTCGGTGATGGCGCGACTGACCACCTGTCCGGTCCGCAGTTCGGCCTGCGCGCGTCCGTCCAGACGCAGCAACGCCGCGAACACGTCGCGGCGCAGGTCGTGCTGGACCCCGAGCGAGAGCTGCGAGGAGCTCACGCGGCGGAGGAACGATGCGCCGAAGCGCACCAGCCCGATACAGAGCAGCAGCAGCGACCACGGCAGAACCGAGGCCGCGGTGGTGGTCAGGGTGTCGACCACGTGGCGGACGATGAGCGGCAGCGACGCGGTGAGCAGCGCCGCGCCGAGCGCACCGGCCACCGCCGCCGCCACCAGGCGCGGATGCGCCAGGCAGCGGCGGGCGAGGTAGCGCAGCCAACCGGTGTCGGTCGACGTGTCGGTTGCGGTGCTCATCGGGCGGTCACGAGCGTGCCCGCCGCGTCGAACTGGTTGACCGGCCGTGCCAGGCCGTAGTGGCCGCGCAGGGTGGTCTCGGTGTATTCGGTGCGGAACAGGCCGCGCTCCTGCAGGATCGGCACCACCTGGTCGACGAAGCGCTCCAGGCCCGAGGGCAGGACCGCGGGCATGATGTTGAATCCGTCGGCCGCGCCGCGCGCGAACCAGTCCTCGATGGTGTCGGCGACCTGGACGGGGGTGCCCGCGAAGGTGCGGTGCCCGCGTCCGCCGCCCAGCCGCGCGATCAGCTGACGCACGGTCAGCCGTTCGCGCCTGGCCAGGTTCACGATCAGGGTGAAGCGGCTCTTGGCGCCTTCGATCTCGTCCTCGGAGGGCAGGTCGGCGGGCAGTTCGCTGTCCAGGTCGAGTGCCTCCAGCGGGAGGTCGAAGCGTTCGGCCAGCTGGCGGTGCGCGTATTCCGGTGAGATCAGCCGCGCCAGTTCAGCATCCAATGCGCGGGCCTCCTGCTCGGTATCACCTATGACAGGCACGATACCCGGCAGGATCTTGACGCTGTCTGGATCCCTGCCGACCGCGCGGGTGCGCTCCTTGAGGTCGGTGTAGAAGGCCAGGGCGTCCTCCAGCGTCTGCTGAGCGGTGAACACCGCCTCGGCGTAGCGGGCGGCGAAATCCTTGCCGTCCTCCGAGGAACCCGCCTGGACCAGCAGCGGATAGCCCTGCGGTGAGCGCGGCACGTTCAGCGGACCGTCGATCTTGAAGAATTCGCCGTGGTGATCGATCTTGCGGACCTTCTCCGCGTCGGCGTGAATCCCCAGTGCTTTGTCGCCGATGACCGCGTCGTCGGACCAGCTGTCCCACAATTTCGTGGAGACGTCGACGAATTCGGCGGCCTTCTCGTAGCGCAGCCGATGATCGGGGGTGTCGTCGAGTCCGAAATTGCGTGCCGCGTCCGCCCCGGCGGTGGTGACGATATTCCAGCCCGCGCGGCCCTTGCTCACCCAGTCCACCGACGCGAATCGGCGCGCGAGATTGTAGGGATCGTTGTAGCTGGTTGAGGCGGTGGCGATCAGCCCGATGCGGCTGGTCTGCACGGCGACCGCGGTCAGGATGACCGTCGGCTCCAATTTGCCGCCCGGCCTGCGACCCGGATCGCCCATCAGCACCGGGGAGTCGGCGAAGAAGATCGAATCGAGTTTGCCGCGTTCGGCGGTGCGCGCCAATTCGACGAAGTAGTCGATATCGACGTGGGCGTGCGGGTCGCTCTCCGGCAACCGCCAGGCCGCCTCGTGATGGCCCACCGACATCAGGAAGGCGTTGAGGTGGAGTTGTCTGCCGTTCTGGCGGGACATATTTCGGTTCCTTTCACACGGCTGCCGGGGCGACGCCCAGCGAAGTGAGCAGAGTGCGGCGAATGCGCTGGAATTCCGGCAGGCTCGGATCGCGTCTGCCGGACAGGTCGACCGGGAGGTCGACCGAGATGCGGCCCTCGTCCAGGACGAGCACCCGTTCGGCCAGCGTGATCGCCTCGTCGACGTCGTGGGTGACCAGCAACACCGTCGGCGTGTGCCGCCGGACGAGTTCGCGCAGCAGTTCGTGCATCTTGATGCGGGTGAGGGCGTCCAGCGCGCCGAAGGGTTCGTCGGCGAGCAGCAGATCCGGTTCGCCGACCAGTGCGCGGGCCAGCGAGACCCGTTGCTGCTCACCGCCGGAGAGTTCGTTGGGCCACGCCCGTTCTCGTCCGGCGAGCCCCACTTCGGTGAGCGTGCGCACCGCGGCTGCGCGCTGGGAGCGCGGCTGACCGTAGAGCACGTTCGCCAGCACGCGCTGCCAGGGCAGCAGACGCGAATCCTGGAACACCACGGCGGTTTTCGCCGGAACGCTCAGCTGTCCGGAACCCTGCACGTCGTAGTCGAGTCCGGCCAGCGCGCGCAGCAGTGTGCTCTTACCGGAACCGCTGCGTCCGAGCAGGGCGACGAACTGTCCGGCCGGGATCTGCAAGGTCAGGTCCTCGAGTACGGTGCGGTCGCCGAAGCCACGGTTCAGGCTCCGCACCCGCACGCCGAACCCGGGCTCCGCGCTCACCCCGCGATGGTCCGTCGCCACGACAGCACCTTCCGCTCGAGCAGGCGGATCCCCGCGTCCGACAGCAATCCGAAGGTGCCGTAGACGGCCAGGCCGACCAGGATGACATCGGCCTGCCCGTAGTTCTGGGCGTTGCTCATCATCTTGCCGAGGCCGTCGATGGCGTTCACCGATTCGACCACGATCAGCGCCAGCCACGCCCCGGTCACCGAAAGGCGAAGTCCGAGAAAGAATCCGGGCAGTGATCCGGGGATGACGACACGTCGTACGAAGGTGCCGCGCGACACTCCCTGCACCTCGGACAGTTCCACGAAACGCTGGTCGATGGTGGTGAGCGAGGCGTGGGTCTGGATGTACATCGTCACGATGACGCCCAGGGTGATGAGCACGATCTTGAACGATTCGCCGATGCCGAGCCACAGGATCATCAGCGGAATCAGGCCGAGGGTCGGAATGGCGCGTTTGACCTGTACCGGTCCGTCGACGAGGGCCTCGCCCGTCCGTGAGAGTCCGGCGACGAGCGCGAGTCCGGTGCCGACGGCGATACCGATGCCGAGGCCGATGCCCGCCCGTTGCAGCGAGGCGGCGATATTCTCCAGCAGCGCGCCGTTGACAAGCAGATCCCAGCCGGTGGCGACGACATCCCACGGTGCGGACAGTTTGCGTTCATCGATCAGGCCGAAATGCGTGCCGGCCACCCAGGCGCCGAGGATCACCGCGACGCCGAGCAAGCGGGCGAACGGCACCGGTTTACGCAGTCCGAGTCTGCGCAGCGGTCGGCGTTCGACGAAGCCGTCGGCGACGGCGGGCACGGTGACGGCGGGGCGGGTCAGGGTGATGGTCATTGCGCCTCCTGGGTCCGATACGGAGCGGTCACCGATTCCGCGGCGACTTTCTCGAAGCGTCGGTCGAACAATTCATCGGCGTCGAAGGAATTTCCGAAATATCCGGATTCGGTCACCAGGTCGACCGTTTCCTGTTCCCAGGTGATGGCGGCGTTCCAGTCGTCCGGGAAATAGGGGCGGTCCGTTGTCTCGCGAATACGACGGCCGTCGTCGGCACTCACCTGCTGATCGCGCACGTAATAGGCCTGAATCCATTCCTCCGGATGTTCCCACGCCCATACTTCGCCGCGGGCCCAGAAACGGACGAATTCGGTGACCGCGGCGAGTTTCGCCGAATCGCGCAGCACGGCGGTCGGGGCCCACAGCACGCTCAGCGCGTCCACGGCCTCGGTGCGCACCGCGCCCGCGCCCTGGGCGGAATACTTCTCCAGGTATTTGGTCAGTGTCGGCTCGCCGAGGGGGGCCACATCGATCTGCCTGGCCTGGAGCGCGGTCAGGAACTGGGGGCTGTTGAGTTCGACCAGTTGCACGTCGTCGAGATCGATACCCGCCGCGCGCAGCGTGCGCAGCACCACCACTCCCTGGGCCTGGCCGGGGGAGAAGCCGATCTTCTTGCCGCGCAGGTCTTGGACCGTCTTTATCGAACTGCCGGGTGCGGTCGCGAGCTGGTAGTTCGGGGTTCTGCGCACCTTGACCCCGACGATCTTCGCGTCGAGTCCGGTGGCATGGGCGTGGATCGGAGGGATTCCCGCGTTGGACGCCACGTCGACCGAACCGCCGCGGAACGCCTGGATGACGTCGGGGCCCGCCTGCACGGCGGGCCAGGAGGACACGGTGAACGGCAGTTTGCTCAGTTCACCGGAGGCTTCCAGCGCGACCCGGGCGGTATTGACCGAAATGTCGAGGGAGGTGCCCGGCGGCACCGTGGCCGGGAGCGGGGCCGACAGTTCGGCATCGCCGCCCGAATCGCTCGCACAGCCCGCGCTCAATAATGTCGTTGCCAGTAATGTCGTCGCCGCGGCGAGCAGACCTAATTGCCGATGAATGTTTCGCACGTTTTCTTCCGGTCTCGAAATAATGGTGTCGGTGTGGTCCGGCTTCCCGACAACAATGACCCGAGAATTCGATACGGCCGCCCGATACGTGCATTTCCGCCATAGAAGAACTGTGCCGGAGCGCACGATGCCGGTCAATATTCGTTCGTATTAAAATAACCCTGAATCAAACGGCCTTCCGCTCGTGGACCGACAGCGGCGTCCGGAAGACGCCGTGCAACGCGACGGCGGCTCCCGCCATCTCCAGCACCCGGCCCATGAACGACGAGCAGCCGACCACGCCTGCCGGATCAGGACACAGCGCCGAATACTCGCCGACCGTGCGCAGATAGGTCGCCTCGACGCCGTCGACCCGGCCGTAACCGCGGTCCACGATCACGACCGCCTCGGGGTCGAGCAGGTCGATCAGTGTCGCGGCGACCCGGCCCATCGCGGCGGCCCGCTCCAGGAAGAGATCGCGTGCGACGCCGGGGCGGCGCGCGGCCTCGATGAGGCCCGGAATGGTCTCGGCGGCGGTGGTTTCGGCGGCGGGCAGACACGCGAGCGCGCGCCGGAGCAGACCGTGATCGGAATAGCGCTCGACCGTCGCGGTCTCGCCGTTCTCGCGGGGGCGCGTGCCGTCGATGCCGAGCATGCGGGTGATGGATCCGGCCGCCGAATTCGGTCCGTAGTGCACCTGACCGCCGACCGCGAACGCCGTGTCCACGACATTGCCGACGAACAGCACCACCGAACTCTCGGTGCCGCGCAATCGCCCGTACAACTGCTCGGCGTGCATCAATGCCCTGGTGTGGCTGTCCAATTCGGTCGGCAGACCGGTGCGGGCGGCCAGGTAGCGGCGTACCGGCACGTTCTGCCAGCGCAGCGACGAATGGTCGATCACCGCGCCGCCGCTCCGATCGACCCGGCCGCCGATCGCCACACCGAGGCCGAGCACCCGCCCGTCGGTCTCGGTGCGCACGCGGGCGATCTCGGCGGCGGCGTCGTCGAGGATGTCGTAGGGCGCGCTGGTCCGGTGCGGCACCTTGACGGTGGACCGCAGTTCGCCCGTGATGTCGACCACCGCGACGGTGGTTCTTGCCGCGGCGATATGCACCGCGAGCACCACATTGCCCGCGTCGAGCGCGAGCGGTGAATACGGCCTGCCGATTCCCTGGCTGCGGGTCGTCTCGGGCAGTTCGGTGAGCAGACCCGCCTCCACCAGCGCGCGCGTCTGCCAGGTGACCGTCGCGGGGGAGAGTCCCGCACGCGTCGCGATCACACTGCGCGGCACCGGCCCCGATTCGAGCACCGTCCGAAGTATCGCCCCCGCGCTGCTGTCGACCATCGCCGTCACCTCTTCACCGCCGCCGCCACGCCACGGTACGGAGCGAAGCGAAGCGTGCGAACCCTTCAGCGCAGCGTGATCTCAAGGATGGTCGGGCGCGCACGGCGGGATTGCCGGAAGGCCCGGAAGACTATGCCTTCGGCCTGTCCGCCGAGACCGGTAGCGCCATCGCGGTCACGACGCACCGCATCGTGCAGACCGAGGGGAGGTTCACCGCGTTTCGCCCGGACCGACGAGCCGATCGAGCAGGGCGGCGCGGATCGGCGGACGTGACCCGAAGACCAGGGTGAAGGCCGCCTCGCGGACCGTGCGATCGGCGATGCCGCCGCGCTGTGCTGCCGCGCTGCCGACCGCGGTGACCAGACCGGAGGCGGCGAGCACCGCGAGTTCGGAAGCGCGGGCACGGGCGTGCGCGATATCGGACTGGCCGCTGAGCGCGTCGTCGAGTTCGGTACGGATGAGGCCGGATTCGTGGACGAGCGCGCTCGCGTCGATGCCGCGAGCGTCGAGTTCGGCGCGGCAGCGTCGTACCAGACCGAGCGCCATCGACCCGTTGCGCCAGATCGCCAGAATGGACGAGGCGTGGAAACCGCGCAGCGAGAGGCGGTTGTCCACATCGGAATCCGGCACGAACAGGCCGTCGAAACGCAGGGTCGCGGTCCGGCTCGCGTCGACCGCGGACAGGATCATCGGTGTCGCGGCCAGCGCCGAACTCTCCTGCGCGGGGACCAGCACGCTGATCAGCGCGTGCGGGTCCGCCTCGTCCCTCGCCATGACGGCGAGCACATCCACGAGTCCCCAGCCGGTGACGAACGGCGCGACACCGTCGAGCACGAAACCGCCGTCCACCCTGCGCGCCGAGAGGTCGGCCCGGTCGTCGGCGCCCGCGTAACTGACACCGCAGCGCACCCGACCGCGCCGCAGATCCTCGGTGAGCCGGTCCCGCAGACCGTGATTCGGGGAGGTGGCGATGCGCCGCGCGGCGCCGAGATGCTGCGCCCACACGAAAGTCGTCGCCAGGCAGGCGGCGACCAGGGTCTCACCGACCTCGGTGAACGTGGCGAGGTCCAGATCGTCGGAGAGCGTGACGCCGTAGAAGCCGTTGGCGGCGAGCAGATCGAAATGACTCGGCGGGATCGCACCGGTGGCGTCGACGGTGTCGGCCTGCGGCGCCAGCACCTCGTCCGATAGTTGCCGCGCGCGTTCGATCCACGAATTCACAACTCACTCCTGGGTTCCGGACCGGCCGGGCCGATCCTGATACGCGGGTCAGGCGTGCACGGTGGAGCCGCGCTGTAGGCCTTTGGCATCGTAGTAACGCGAGATCGTCGCGCCGAGTACCAGACCGACGGCGAGGCCGAGTCCGGTCATCGTCACCGCGCGGCCGAGCCCGGCCTCGAAATCGGCGTCGAAATAGAAAATGGCGCGGATGCCGAGGAACACCTGGTGCATCGGTTCGAAATTGGCCAGCCAGCCGAAATACTTCGGGGTCGCCTCGATCGGGACGGTGCCGCCGGAAGAGGGCAGGCCGAGGATGACGAACAGGATCAGGTTCACCAGCAGGCCCGCCGACCCGATCGCGGCGAGGATCGACAATCCGGTGATCCCGACCGCGATGATGGCGAACGCCCCGTAGAGGAACAGCGCGAGCGGATTCTCGATCGGCATGCCGAGCAGATGCGCGATGAGCATGAAGATCCCCGAGACGATATTCGCCACCACGACGAGCACACCCCACTTGACGAGCAGGGTGGTGAACCGGGAGATCGGCGTCGGCGGATAGTGCACGAACCACGGGCCGTATTCGGTCGGCACGAAGCCGAGCGCGGCGTCGACCATGGTGTGGATGGTCATCGAACCGATCACGCCGACCAGGAGCAGCAACAGCGCGTAGAAGAAGGCCGTCAAGCCCTCGCCGGTGCCGCTCGGCAGCGGCCGGTACTCCTCGACGACGAGTTGTATCGGGCTCCGCAACGTCAGCACGGTCGCACCGGTCGGTTCCGTGGTCGAGCCACCGGGCTGGGCGCGCAGTTGGGCCCTGACCTGATCGGTCAACTGTTTGCCGACCTCGTCGTTCACCTGCGGGAACACCTGCGCCCCGACCCGGCCGACGATCGAGGTGGCGAAGGCGCCGGTCCTCGGATTGGTCTGCAACGTGATGATCGGGCGTTCGATATCGCCTGGCACCACGCTGGCGACGCCGAGGATGCCGAGCCGCTTGGAGAAATCGCTCGGGATGATGATCGCGCCGTACACCTTGCCGGACTGCATCTGCCGTTCGGCTTCGCTGATGCCGAGCACACGCAGGTCGATCTCGTCCTTCGGGACGGACCGCTCGATCCCGTCGGCCACCTGTTTGCCGAAATCGACGCGCTGTTCCTGGCCCGGGGCACCGAGGGTGTCGCCGACGTCCTGGTTCACCAGCGCGATGGGGAAATCGTGCAGATTCTCTTCGGGGTCGACGACGTAGGCCAGGTACATGGTGCCGAGCAGCGTCGTCAGCAGGGTGAGAACTATCACCGGAGCAAGGGTCATCCGGAGCCAGAACCGCGGCCCCGATCTCGTCGCCGCGCCCCCCGTAGTGCTGCCACTCCCGGTAGTAGTCACGGTCTCGGACGGTAACAGTCGAGGGGGTGGGATCGGGGCAGCGTCGCCGGTCGATTGCTACCCGAAGTAGACGGCGGTCATCGCCGATTCACTTTCACCCGTAGAATGACAATTGCCCCCAGCCCGCCCGAACAGGGAGCAAACGGTGACCAACGCCGACATGCCGGTCGACAGCGAGTGTCCAACCTCAACCCCTCCGATTTCCGCTACGCCAGTGAATTCCTCGCCGGTGGATATCGATGAGAACGAGCCACGCGAGGAGTGTGGCGTCTTCGGAGTGTGGGCGCCCAGCGAGGATGTGGCCAAGCTCACCTACTACGGCCTCTATGCGCTGCAACACCGCGGACAGGAGGCGGCGGGGATCGCTGTCTCCGACGGTTCGCAGATTCTCGTCTTCAAGGATTTGGGCCTGGTCAGCCAGGTTTTCGATGAGCAGACGCTGGCCGCGATGCCGGGTCATATCGCCGTCGGCCACTGCCGCTACTCCACCACCGGTGGGGTGACCTGGGAGAACGCGCAGCCGATCTTCCGCACCACCGCCGTCGGTTCCGGACTGGCGCTGGGCCACAACGGAAATCTCGTGAACACCGCCGAATTGGCAGGTCGCGCACGGGAACTCGGACTCGGTCAGGCCGTCAAGGGCGGCCGTGCGCAGCCCGCCGCCGCCACCTCCGACTCCGATGTGGTGACGGCGCTGCTCGCGCACGCCGCGGCCGATTCCAGCATCGAGCAGGCCGCCATGGAACTGCTGCCGACGCTGAAGGGCGCCTTCTGCCTGACCTTCATGGACGAGCACACCCTCTACGCCGCGCGCGATCCGCACGGTGTGCGACCGCTGTGTCTGGGCCGCCTGGACCGTGGCTGGGTCGTTGCCAGCGAGACCGCGGCCCTCGATATCGTCGGCGCCGCCTTCGTCCGTGAGATCGAACCGGGCGAACTCCTGGCGATCGACGCCGAGGGTGTGCGGTCCATGCGTTTCGCCAATCCCGAACCCAAGGGCTGCGTCTTCGAATACGTCTACCTGGCCAGGCCCGACACCACGATCGCGGGCCGTTCGGTGCATTCCACCCGCGTGGAGATCGGCCGTCGCCTCGCCAAGGAACATCCGGTGGAAGCCGACCTGGTGATCCCGGTTCCGGAATCCGGCACCCCGGCCGCGGTCGGTTACGCGCAGGGTTCCGGCGTGCCGTACGGGCAGGGGCTGATGAAGAACGCCTACGTCGGGCGCACCTTCATCCAGCCGAGTCAGACCATCCGTCAGCTCGGTATCCGGCTCAAGCTCAATCCGCTGCGCGAGGTGATCCGAGGCAAGCGCCTCATCGTCGTCGACGATTCCATCGTTCGCGGCAACACTCAGCGCGCGCTCATCAGGATGCTGCGGGAATCGGGGGCGCTGGAGATCCACGTGCGCATCGCCTCACCGCCGGTCAAGTGGCCGTGTTTCTACGGCATCGACTTCGCCTCGCGGGCGGAACTGATCGCCAACGGCGCGGGTACGCACGACAGCTACGACGACATGATCGAAGGTGTCCGTCGCTCCATCGGCGCCGACACCCTCGGCTACATCTCCACCGAGGGCATGATCGCCGCGACCGAACAGCCGCGCTCGCGTCTGTGCTGCGCGTGTTTCGACGGTGACTACCCGATCGCGTTGCCCGCCGAGGCCGCCATCGGAAAGAATGTGCTCGAAGGTGTGCTCACCGGGCAGTCCGAAGCCATGCTGCTGAGCGAGAACGCGAACGCGAGTGCGCTGAGCCGCCCCTGAGTCGAGCCGTCCCCGCACCGAACCGCCCCTGAACGGGGGTAACTCGGAACCGGCCCGCGTGGCCGGACCGGCCCATGGTTCGGTGCCGGGCTGGCACAATGATTTCCTGGTCGCGCACACCGTGGCGCGGCTCTCACGCAGGATCCTCGCTCGCGGGGAGGCGGGGGAGCCGTTATCCGGCTCCGGTAGCGTGAGCAGGCATCTATCCGCCGATTCGGTTTGGAGCTTTCCCCGAAAATGACTGAACAGACACCAAGCGGCGCCTCCTACGCCGCGGCAGGCGTGGACATCGAGGCCGGTGACCGCGCAGTCGAGTTGTTCGGACCATTGGCGAAGAAGGCCACCCGTCCCGAGGTGCAGGGCGGGCTTGGCGGATTCGCCGGATTGTTCGCCCTCAAGGGCGGTTACCGCGAGCCGCTGCTCGCCGCCTCCACCGACGGTGTCGGCACCAAGATCGCCGTCGCGCAGGCGATGGACAAGCACGACACGGTCGGGCTCGATCTGGTCGCCATGGTCGTCGACGATCTGGTCGTCTGCGGCGCCGAACCGCTGTTCCTCCAGGACTACATCGCCATCGGCAAGGTCGTTCCGGAGAAGGTCGCCGAACTGGTGTCGGGCATCGCCGAGGGTTGTGTCAAGGCCGGTTGCGCCCTGCTCGGCGGCGAGACCGCCGAACATCCCGGCCTGATGGACCCCGACGACTACGACCTGTCCGCGACCGGCGTCGGCGTGGTCGAGGCCGATTCGGTCCTCGGCCCGGACCGCGTGCGCCCCGGCGACGTCGTCATCGCCATGGGGTCATCGGGTCTGCACTCCAACGGCTACAGCCTGGCGCGCAAGGTACTGCTCGACATCGACCGGATGTCGCTGACCGGGCACGTCGAGGAATTCGGCCGCACCCTCGGTGAGGAACTGCTCGAGCCGACGCGAATCTACGCCAAGGACTGCCTTGCGCTGATCGCCGAGACCGATGTGCGCACCTTCTCCCACGTCACCGGTGGCGGCCTGGCGGCGAACCTGAGCCGGGTCCTGCCCGTGGGTCTGTTCGCCGAACTGGATCGCGGCACCTGGAATCCGGCTCCGGTCTTCAAGATGATCGCCCAGCGCGGCCGGGTGGACCGCAGCGAGATGGAGAAGACCTTCAACATGGGCGTCGGCATGGTCGCCGTCGTCGCACCCGAGGACGTGGACCGCGCCCTCGCGGTACTGACCGCGCGACATATCGAATGCTGGACCCTCGGCTCGGTCAAGAAGGCCAAGGAAGCCGACGCCGCGCGCGCCGTCCTGGTGGGTGAGCACCCCCGCTTCTGAGCGGAGTCCCCGTCCGCGCGGCGGGGCACACAGAGCGCGAAAGAACCCCGTGGGTGCTACCCACGGGGTTCTCTACGTTGCTCGGACCGGCCAGAATCCGTTGTCCCCCATATGGAGACGGCAATATCGGCATCCGCGTCCCGCACTGCGCGGGACACCGATGTCGTTACAGCAAGCCTATCGACGATCGTCCGCCTGAACGGTGTCAACGTCTGAAGGGGGAGGCCCGTCGGCCTCCCCCTTCAGACGTGAATCCGAGTCAGCGGCGCCAGTCGTCGTGATCGTCGTCCTCTTCCCAACGGGAGGAGGACGCGTCAGCATCGTGCTCATCGGACAGGACCCGACCACCACTCAACGGGGAGGTGGGGCTACCCGAAAGCTCGCGCTGAAGGCTCTGGAAGTCGGTCGGCGCAGAGCTGTACTTCAGCTCGCGTGCGACCTTGGTCTGCTTTGCCTTAGCCCGGCCACGGCCCATGGCTGACCCCCTCGCGTCACTGCGGGGCGGCCTGGGGTTTGTTGGCGGCCCCGTTCGAATTAATACTCTTCCTGACAGACACTTTAGCGTGTGTCAGGCGGTCGCGCTTCCAGGAGTGGGCGAAGAGCTCCGGAACGGCTGTCGTTTGCCAGGTTGTCGCCGTTGCGCGCGCTACTCGATGACGCCGGGAATGGCCCGGATCACACCGACTCTCGCCCCGCCGCCGAGTACCGCGGTGGCCGCCAGAACGGCGTGCTCATCGGTCCACTCGATTCCCATCCGATGCAGAATCGCCAGCGTCAGGGGCATTCGGGCCCGATCGTGACCGTCATCGATCTTGTACGCGAAGGCCCTTCCGTCCGGGAGCGCGCCCGCGTGCACGCCGTCCGCGCCGATCTTGCAGAACAGTTCCGGGGTCGCGCGCATGGCCAGCAAATCCGGTCCGTTGGTGCCCGAAATCACTCGGGGATTCGCCCGGATCGCCTCGGCGACGCGGTGTTGCGGCGATCCGGGGTCGGCGGTGGCCATCGCGGCGAAGGCGCGGGCCAGGTTCACCAGGGATACCGGGATGATCGGAAGCCCGCACCCGTCGATGCCGAGATCGGTCTCGGGTTCGCCGGTCAGGTCGATGACGGTGGCGATCACCGCCTGCTGGAGCGGATGTTTCTCTTCGAGGTAGCCGGTGGTGGGCCAGCCGTTGATGGCGCAGGTGGCGAGCATGGCGGCGTGTTTGCCCGAGCAGTTCATGAAAATCGGTCGCGGTGGTCCGGCCATGGCCTCGGCGCGGGCCCGCTCCTCGAACGGATAGTCGGGCGGGCATTCCAGGGCCGACTCGTCGAATCCGAACCGGTCGAGCAGTCGCCGCACCAGGGCGATATGGTCGGTCTCGCCGAAATGCGAGGCCGTCGCGATCGCCAGCTCCGCGTCGTCGACCGGGTCGAAACCGTTGCGCAACAGCGCGACCGCCTGCATCGGTTTATTGGTCGAGCGGGGGAAGATCGGCACGTGCACCTCGCCGAGCGCGTGCGTCGGCTCGCCCTCGGCGTCGAGGACGATCACCGAACCGCTGTGCACGCATTCCCGGAATCCGGAGCGGACCACCTCGACGAGTTCGACGCCCATCAGCTCGCTCCCGTCGTGGCGTGCCCGGCGTGCTCCTGCTCGGCGCGCTGGGCACGCGCGCGTTCGGCGTTCGCGTGCCGGCGGGCGTGGCGTTCGATCTGCATCCGCACGTCGTCGGAGATCGTCGGCTCCTCGGCGGACAGGGTGGCGAGCAGGTCCATATCCGTGCCGTTGAACAGGTCGCGGACGGTGATGCCGTGTCGCGGGGTGTGGACGACGACCACCGGATCGTCGGCGGCGATCGTCCCCTTGCGCAAAACCCGGAGGTAGGCCCCGGTGTCGCTGCGCAGGGTGAACCGTTTGACCCAGTGCTCCTCGCCGGACCAGTGCCCGAAGGTGGCGCACGGAACGCGCGGCGCGCTGACCTCGAGCAGGGTTTCGCCGATCGCCCAGCGCGCGCCGAGTACCGCGTCGCTGACCGCGAGCCCGTCGATGCGCAGGTTCTCGCCGAACCAGCCCGCGGGCAGTTCACGTCCGAGTTCCTCGCCCCAGCGTCGCGCGTCCTGTTCGGCGTAGGCGTACACCGCCTGGTTCAGGCCGCCGTGATGTTCGGTATCGCAGACGTGATCGCCTTCGAGCCCGAGCGCGCGCACCTCGACCCGGCCCGGTCGCGGGCGTTTGTCGATCGCGGTCCGGCCGATCCTGGTCGGCATCTCGAGTTCGGCGTGCACGGTGCACACCGCCAGCACGCGGGGGATTTCATCGGACATCGGCCCGGACCCTCTCGTCACACGATCGCTGAAGGGGACGCCGGGCCCCCTCAGCGCCACTGTCGCGGCGCACCGGGGGGTTCATCGCCCACGTAGCCGGTCGATGGCGAGTCTGCCCGCCTGCGGGGCGTCGTCGTCGGGTACCGAATCCGGATCGATGGCCGCGGCCGCCGAACCCGCCGTGAGCGGGGTGTCGGCGGGAATGCTCCGCTTGACCAGGGCCAAGGCGATCGGACCGAATTCGTAGTGGTCGATGACGGTGCCGACCCGGCCGATGGTCCTGCCGCCAGCGGTGACGTCGTCGCCGACAGCCGGGCGCTCGTCCGCCGAGCCGTCCAGGTGCAGGAGTACGAGGTTGCGCGGTGGTTTGCCGAGGTTGTGCACCCGGGCCACCGTCTCCTGGCCTCGATAACAGCCCTTGTCCAAGTGGACCGCGCCGAATTCGGTGACGCCGCCGATCCAGCGCGCTTCGTGGGGAATGGTGCGTTCGTCGGTGTCGAGGCCGATCCTGGGCCGAACGGCCGCGACGCGCAGCGCTTCGAAGGCCCACATGCCCGCCGGTTCGGCGCCCGCGTCGGTCAGCCGCGACCACCAGGCAGCGAGCCGTTCGCGCGGGACGATCAGATCGAAGGAGTCGGCGCTCGGCCACGGCATCCGGCGCAGGAAACCGCCGCCCTCGAGCGGCACGGCCTCGTAGACGCCGGGCAGTTCGTCCAGGCCGAGCGTTTCGGTCAGCGCCGTCACCCGGGGGCCGAGCAGGCTCAGCACCGCGTGATCGCTCGCCTCGGCCGGTTTCGCGTCGGCCCAGAAGACCATCTTGCTCAGGAAGGACAGCAGTTCGGGGCCGCGGTCGGCCTCCGTGTCGATCCACACCGTCGCGTCGAGATCGGTGAGGACGAAATGGTGCAGTACCCGGCCGTTGAGATCGAGATCGAGATTCTCCGCGGAGTGCCGGTCGCCGAGATTCGCGACGTGCTGGCTGGTGATGGTGTGCAACCAGCTGAGCCGTTCGGCGCCGGTGATGTTCAGGACGAAGCGGTGCGACCGATCCACGATCGCGACCCGCTCGGCGGCGGCCTTCTGCTCCCCGAACGGATCACCGTAATGCCACGCGACCGCGGCATCGGGCGAACCGGGCGTACCCGGGACAGCGCCCGAGACGGAAAGGATGGGGCTGGGCACGACATCCACCGACACATCAACCACTGTAGGCGTCCGCGGGTCGGTCCGCTGAGAAGACCCTCCCGCATCCGGTCAGCAAATGGCACGGCGGCGGCTCACCGGGGTATTCGGGATATCGCGCGTGTCGCGTGGTCTCCGTGACGCTCGGCGCGTATCAGCCACGCCGCCCGTGGATTTCGTGTGATCAAGGTGACGCCAGGGACATCTGGGGATCGAAACGCCGCGCACCGGGCGAATAACCGGATGACTGCGTCCCGCTTGAAGACGTGGGGAGCCTCACTGGCCTACGCTCATCGCATGGTAGATCGGGTTCTTGTAACACTCGACGGCGTGGTCCGAGATGCGGACGCGCCGTTACTGTTTGCCGACGACATCGGGGTGCTGCGCGGCGATGGCGTTTTCGAGACGGTGCTGGTGCGCGGCGGGTCCGCCTGCGCGATCGAATTCCACCTCGGAAGACTGCGCCGTTCGGTCCAGGCACTGGACCTACCCGAACCCGAACTCGGCCGTTGGCGCGAGGCGGTGGAGATCGCGGCCAAGGAGTGGGGCTCCGATCGCGAGGGCATGATGCGGCTGGTGCTCACCCGCGGTCGTGACACCGAATTCTCCGGCGGGCGCTCCAGCGTCACCTCCGGGGATCTCGCCGCCGCGGTGCCCGTCCCCACCTCCTACGTGCTCGTCCTTCCGGTACCGGAACGGGTGGAGCAGGCCAGGACCGATGGGATCAAGGTCGTCAGCCTGTCGCGCGGCATCTCGATCGATCTCGCCCAGGCCGCGCCGTGGCAGTTGCTCGGCGCGAAAACCCTGTCCTACGCGACGAATATGGCCGCGCTGCGTTTCGCGCACCGCATGGGCGCCGACGACGTGATCTTCACCAGCACCGAGAACCGGGTGCTCGAAGGTCCGCGCTCGACGGTGGTGATCGCGCGGGACAAGACCCTGATCACCCCGCCCGCCAAGAACGGTGTGCTGCCGGGCGTCACCCAGCGCGCGCTGTACATCGAAGCGGAGCGGGCGGGGTGGGAATGCAAATACAGCCAGTTGTTCACCGCCGATCTGCTCACCTGCGACAGCATCTGGATGCTGTCGAGTATCACCCTGGCGGCGCGGGTCAATTCGCTCGACGGGCTGCGAATGATGGCGCCGGACAACGCGCAGGAGATCATCGAACTGGTCGACAGGTCGGTCGAGCGCGCGGGCGCCATCGGCGACTGGTGAACCCGGGGTGCGGGCGAGCCCCGGTTCGGCACCTGGAACGGGGCTTACGCACGGTGTGGGCGGCGACACGGTCGATCGGTGGCGTGTCGTGAGTTGAACCACGTTGCGGCGTCATCCCTCCGGCCTATGATTACTACGTCATGTCGTAGATCGCCAGGAGGGTCGTATGAGCGAACGC
The DNA here is from genome assembly GCF_019038455.1 of Nocardia noduli. NCBI lineage: Bacteria > Bacillati > Actinomycetota > Actinomycetes > Mycobacteriales > Nocardiaceae > Nocardia > Nocardia noduli. The sequence goes on along the minus strand of NZ_JAFMPL010000055.1, from coordinate 20,969 downwards.
AATCAGCGAATGTGCCCACGTCCGACGCCTGTGCTCGATCCGAGTGACGGCGAGGCAGGCGCATGAGCGTCCTCGACCTCTCGCGGTGGCAATTCGGCATCACCACCGTCTATCACTTCATCCTGGTTCCCCTCACCATCGGGCTCGCGCCGTTGGTCGCGGCCATGCAGACCGCGTGGGTCGTCACCGGCAAGGACCACTGGTACCGGCTGACCAAATTCTTCGGCAAACTCTTCCTGATCAATTTCGCCCTCGGCGTCGCGACGGGCATCGTGCAGGAATTCCAGTTCGGGATGAACTGGAGCGAATACTCCCGCTTCGTCGGCGACGTCTTCGGCGCACCGCTGGCGCTGGAGGCCCTCGTCGCCTTCTTCCTCGAATCGACCTTCCTCGGCCTGTGGATATTCGGGTGGACCCGACTGCCGAAACTGCTGCACCTGGCAGCCATCTGGATGGTCGCGATCGGCGTGAACGCCTCGGCCTATTTCATCGTCGCCGCCAACTCGTTCATGCAGCATCCGGTCGGCGCGCGGTACAACCCGGAACGCGGACGCGCCGAACTCACCAGCATCTGGGAAGTTCTCACCAACAACACCACCCTCGCGGCGTTCCCCCACGTCGTCGCGGGCGCGTTCCTCACCGCGGGCACCTTCGTCGCGGGCATCGCCGGGTGGTGGATGGTGCGCAACGCGCGCAGCGGCGACGAGACGCGTATCGCCGAGGCGCGCACGATGTGGCGTTCGGGCGGGCGCGTCGGTATGTGGGTGATCGTGGTGTCGGGTGTCGCGCTGTTCTTCACCGGCGATATCCAGGGCAAGCTGATGTTCGAACAGCAGCCGATGAAGATGGCGTCGGCGGAATCGTTGTGCCACACCGCGACCGATCCGGATTTCTCTGTACTGACGGTGGGCACGCACAACAACTGCGACAGCGTCACCCACGTCATCGAAGTCCCGTACGTGCTGCCCTATCTCGCCGAAGGGAAATTCAGCGGCGTCACCCTCGAGGGTGTCCAGGATCTCCAACAGGCCTACGTCGAGAAATTCGGGCCCGGCGACTATCGGCCGAATCTGTTCGTCACCTACTGGTCGTTCCGCGCCATGATCGGGCTGTCCGCGGGCGCGATCCTGCTGTGGCTGGTCGGCATGTGGCTGACGAGAGGCGGGCGGATCACCGATAAACGCTGGTACTCGTGGCTGTGCCTGATCGCCATCCCGACGCCGTTCCTGGCCAACAGCGCGGGCTGGGTCTTCACCGAGATGGGCCGTCAGCCCTGGGTGGTCGTCCCGAATCCGACCGGCGACCAGAATCTGCGGCTGATGGTGCAGGACGGCGTCTCCGATCACGCGTCGGGCACCGTCATCACCTCGCTGGTGGTTTTGACGCTGCTCTACGGCGCGCTCGCGGTGGTGTGGTTCTACCTCATGCGCCGCTATGTGATCGCGGGTCCGGAAGAAGCGCCGAGTGCCGCCCCACCCGGCGGCCCCGATGACCCCGACGACACCCCCGGCAGACATCGCGCGGAAGAACCTGCCGTCGAACAGCTTTCGTTCGCCTACTGATGCCGACCCCCGGCCATCGTCCTAGGAGTCGATGATGAATCTGCAAGAGTTCTGGTTTCTGCTGATCGGCGTGCTGTTCACCGGCTACTTCGTGCTGGAGGGTTTCGACTTCGGCGTCGGCATGCTCATGCCCGTCCTCGGGAAGGGCAGCGACGCCAGGCGGCGCGTGGTCCTCAACACCATCGGACCGGTGTGGGACGGCAACGAAGTGTGGTTGCTCACCGCGGGCGGAGCGATGTTCGCGGCCTTCCCCGAGTGGTACGCGAGCCTGTTCTCCGGCTTCTACCTCGCACTGCTACTCGTGCTCGTCGCCCTGATCGTGCGGGTCTGCGCCATCGAATACCGCAGCAAGATCGACGACCCGCGCTGGCGCGGCTGGTGCGACGCCGGCATCGGAATCGGTTCCTGGGTACCGGCATTGGCGTGGGGCTGGGTCTTCGGCAATGTGGTGCACGGGGTGCCGCTGGAAGCGGACAAGAACATCGGGGGATCGGTCGGTGACCTGTTCGGTCCCTACGCGCTGCTCGGCGGCCTGACCACCGGACTGCTGTTCGCGCTGCACGGGGCGATCTTCATCAACCTCAAGACCGGCGGCGAGGTGCGCGCCGATTCGCTGCGGATCGCGCGTCTGCTGCTGGTGCCGACCGCGGTGGTCGTCGCCGCCTTCGGCATCTGGACCCAACTCGCGCACGGCACCGGCTGGACCTGGATTCCGTTGGCGGCGGCCGTCATCGGGCTCGTCATCGCCGCGGCCTCGGTGCTCGCCGGACGCGACGGCTGGGCCTTCACCGGCACCACCGGCACGATCGCCGCCGCCACCGTCCTGCTGTTCGGCTCGCTGTTCCCGAACGTGCTGCCCTCCACCATCAGCGACGCCTTCAGCCTCACCGTCGACAACGCCTCGTCGACGCCCTACACCCTGAAGGTGATGAGCTGGGCGGCGGTCATCGTCACCCCGGTGGTGCTGGGCTATCAGGGCTGGACGTACTGGGTGTTCCGCAAACGCATCACCGTCGAACAGATCCCGGCTCCCATCGGCCTGCCGCTGGGGCGGGGCGCGGACGGTTAGGCCATGGCGCGCCCACCCGTCGATCCCCGCCTGTGGAAGTACGCCCGCTCGGCGCGCCCGTATCTGGCGCTGAGCGTCGGGTTGTCGGTGGTGATCACGGGCTGCATCGTCGTCACCGCCGTCACCCTCGCGCGGGTACTCGCCGGAGTGATCACCGATCCGGGGCGGCGTTCGCTCGGCGAGTGGAGCGTCGAATTCGTCGTCATCGCCGCCGCGATCGCCGTGCGGGTGCTCGCCACCTGGTGGCAGTCGCGCTCGGCGCACCGGGCGGGCGCGACCGTGGTGACCGAACTCGAGACCGCCGTCCTCGCGGCGGGAGCCGAACTCCCGCCGCGCGAACTCGATACCCGCCGCGGCGAACTCGCCGTGGTCGTCAGCACCGGCCTGAGCGGCCTGCGCGCCTACCTCACCGGGTACCTGCCCGCCCTGCTGCTCGCCTGCCTGGTTCCGCCGATCGTGCTGATCGTCATCGCCGTCCACGACCCGATCTCCGGCGCGATAGCCGTGGTGACCCTGCCCCTGATCCCGGTCTTCATGATCCTCATCGGCTACCTCACCCAGGGCCGCGCCGCGGCCACGCTGACCGCGACCACCCGGCTGTCGGAGCAGCTGCTCGACCTGTTCGCCGGGATGCCGACCCTGCGGGCGCTCGGGCGCGAGACCGCCCCCGGCTCCACCGGACATTCTCCGCGTTCCGACGCCGGAAAGCCGACATCGGACGGCGAGAATGTCCACTCCGGCCGGACCATGGAGCCCCGCGTGCACGCCCTCGGCGACTCCCTGCGCCTACGCACCATGCGCGCGCTGCGCATCGCGTTCCTGTCATCGATGGTGCTGGAGTTGCTCGCCACGCTCAGCGTCGCCCTGATCGCCGTCTCCATCGGTCTGCGGCTGGTCTACGGGGGGATGAGCCTCTACGCCGGACTCGTCGCGCTGATCCTCGCGCCGGAGGTCTACCTGCCGTTGCGCACGGTCGGCGAGCGGTTCCACGCGGCGCAGGACGGCATGGTGGCGGCCGATCGGGCGTTCGCGGTGCTGGAACCCGCGCGGGAGGCGTCGGCTGCCGAAGGCGCGATCGCCATCGGTGGGGAGTCACGCGCGCGACCGTCCGACGCCGAATTGTCGGTGCCGCCAACCGAAGGCGGGCGACCGATCGCGGCGAGTGCGGATCGAATGCCCGAATGCGCCCCCGGTATCGGATCGAGCGCAGCCGCGCATATCGAAATCAACGACCTGTCGGTGCGCGCCCGGCACGGTTGCGCACCCGCCGATCTGTCCGCGCTACTGCGCCCCGGCGCGGTCACGGTCCTGGCCGGGCCGAACGGCAGCGGGAAATCGACAGCGCTCCAAGCCGTTCTGGGACTGATCGCGCCGGATCGCGGGCACATCACCGTCGACGGCGTGGATGTGCGCGACCTCGACCCGGACACCTGGTGGGCGCGGGTCGCGTGGTTACCCCAACGCCCGGTGCTCGTCCCCGGCACCCTGCGCGAGAATCTGGAACTCTTCGGCGCTCGTGTCACCGACTCCTCGGCCCACGGTGCCGCGCGAATTCTCGATGATCTCGAAGCCACCTGCGTCGCCACCGGATTCGACGCCGTACTCGATGAACTGCCGCACCGATGGGACACCGTCGTCGGAGCCGGGGGTGTCGGGCTGTCCCTCGGTCAACGTCAACGCCTGGCCCTGACCCGGGTACTCGCCGCCGATCGCGCCGTACTCCTGCTCGACGAACCCACCGCCCACCTGGACTCCGACACGGAAGCGACCGTTCTCGCCGCACTGCGCGACCGGGCACGCGCGGGCGCGACGGTCATCGTGGTCGGTCACCGTCCTTCCGTCCTCGCCGCCGCGGACCATATCGTCCGGGTCGAGGCGACGGCACTCGATTTCGCCGCGGGGGTGACCCCGTGACCGATTCCGACCGGCACAGCGCGACGCGGGATTCGCTGCGTCGCGGTGATGACTTCGTGGCGCCTTCGGTCCGGCTCGGTGCAGCTGGGGGTTCGGTGGGCGGTGGTGGTGATCCGATCCCTTCGGGAGGAGACCGTCCGACAGGGGATTCGCTGCGCGGCGATCTGGTCCGGATGTGGACCCTGCTCGCCTTGTCTCCGTGGCGGATTCTGGTCGCGGTTGCCTGGGGCGTCGCGGCGCTGGGGAGTGCGCTGGCGCTCGCGGCACTGTCCGCGTGGTTGATCGCGCGGGCGTGGGAGATGCCGCCGGTGCTGGCATTGAGCGTCGCGGTGGTTTCGGTGCGGGCGCTCGGGATCTCACGGGGGCTCGCGAGATATCTGGAACGGCTCGCCACGCACGATGTCGCGTTGCGTTCGATGACGATCGCGCGGACCACGGTCTACCGCACCGTCGCGGGCTCGGATATCTGGTTGCGGCGTACCTCGGCAAGGGAAACCTCCGACCCACAGCAGGTTCCGACCGCCGACGCACTATCGGACAACGGATCTTCGAACACGCCGCCGATCGCGGGCCCGCACGTGCCGCCGCGTAGAGGCGATCTTCTCGTCCGCATCGGCAGCGATATCGATGACCTCGGCGCGGTCGTGGTCCGTGTCTTCGTACCGGTGGCCGTCGCCGCGATCCTGTCGCTGGCCGCCGTGGCCCTGCTCGCCACCATTTCCGTCCCGGCGGCGGCGATCCTGGCCGGTGCGCTCGCGATCACCGGCATCCTCGCACCGTGGCTCTCCGCTCGCGCCGCTCGCGACGCCGAACTCGCGGTGCGCGCCGACCGCGCCGAATTCACCGCCGACGCCGTCACCGTGCTCGACCACGCGGCCGAACTGCGTGTCGCGGGCCGCCTGGGTGAAACCTTCGACGCGGCACAGGCGGCGGGCAAGCGCGCGGTGGCCGCGGAGAACGCGGCGGCCTCCCGCACCGCGTGGGCGGCCGCGGCGACACCGTTGTCGATCGGTGTCAGCGTGCTCGCCGCGCTCCTCATCGGCATCACCCTCTACGGCCCCGACGGCGGCGCGCCCGGCGCGATGACCCCGATGGCCCTCACCATCCTCGTTCTGCTGCCCCTGTCCGCCTTCGAAGCGGTAGGCCCGCTACCCGCCGCCGCCCAGGCATTGACCACCTCGCGTGCGGCACTGCATCGCCTGACGCAACTCGACGGCGAGGCGAGGCGACCACGTCGCCCGGACGCCTCGGCCTTCGACGGCGGACCTGCTGACGGTCTACGACGACATCATCCCGCCAGCGATCGGCCACTGCCCCGAGACCAGGCCCCCGCAGGCCGGGACCACCGTCCACCTTCCGACGACACGGATACTTCCGCCCCCCGCGACCTCGATTCGCTGCTCCTCCGCTTCCCGGACCTCCCCGAAGTCCGCCGCGTCGCCGTGGTCGGCCCGAGCGGCGCGGGCAAAACCACTCTGCTCATGTTCTGGGCCGGACTGTTCGCCACCCCGCGCCCCGACGCCACCTTCTTCGCCGAGGACGCCCACCTCTTCGGTACCTCCGTGCTCGAGAATCTGCGCGTGGCCAGGGGCGACGTCACCGCCGCCGAAGCCGAGAAAGCCCTGAACGGGGTCGGCCTCGGCGACTGGCTCGACTCCCTGCCCGACGGCATCCACACCGACCTCGTCGGGGGAGCGGCCGCGGTTTCCGGCGGTCAGCGCCGCCGCCTCCTGCTGGCCCGCGCCCTGCTCTCCCCGGCCCGGACACTGCTACTCGACGAGCCGACCGAACACCTCGAAGCCGAAGCGGGCGCCGCCCTGCTGCGCGACCTGCTCGACATCTCGAGCGGAATGGTCGAACCCGACCGCACCGTCGTGGTCGTCACCCACCAACTGCCCCCCGACCACCACGCCGACCTGGTTCTTCACATCGACGGCTCCGGCGAGGTCACCCCGATCCACACCCCCGAATTCCGCTCCTCGAATAATCCGTTGCACGCCCACCCGACCCTTCGCTAACTTCGTCCTTACACAAGGAAGGAGGTGGTTCGAAGAAATGGTTATCAAACGGACGCGTGAGGTGGCTGTCCGCTAGCGCCACCGCTGCAGGTGGATCCGCCGCGTCAGCGCCAGCGAATCCAAAGCAGCCACCCGGCCCCCGAGTCCCCGGTCTGTCCGACCGGGCCGCACAGGTTCGCCCTGAACGGATACGACTCGGGGGCCGCTCCATTTCCCGGCCCGAATTCCCGAAGATGTGACGCGAGGTGGTGAACGCGCCGACATCGCTGCCGAATCCGGAATTTCATCGTCGTTTTCGGGTGAATCATGAAGTGCCGCAAAAGAATTACCGCGGCGACCCGAATCCGAATATCGGCATTGCGCGCGACGCGCACATCCTGCCGAATCCGCGCGACGTGATCGTTCGGTGTCGATGGAACGACGAAGAGATCGAGAAACGACAGAACTCGATCATGTCCGATCCGATGATCACCCGCCGCTTCCGACACCGAGTGCATTTCCGATCGAGCATGGACGGGCCGGTCGATCCGACCGGAGATGTGTCGGCAACCACGATTTGCCCGGCGAGGATTTCGATCTGGAGCCATTACATTTTCGACGCGCCCCGGAGTTGACCGGCAAGAGTTGTTCGCTCGCACCGTAAAGGTGCCGTCGCCAGCGGAACCGACTCATCGCACGGGACCTCGCCCCGTCCCGGTCGCAGACCACCCGTCCGCGCCATGACGTTTTAAGAGCAGCTCATTCCCCCTGACACCCGCACCGCGGACGCTAGGCTTGGGCAATGACCATTCAGCCGTTGCCCGACTGGGTGATTCCGCCGCCGGGTGGCTTCACAGTCGATGACTTCTTGGAGCTGCGTGGTCTTCCGAAACACACCGAGCTGATCGACGGGGGTCTGGTTTTTGTGAGCCCGCAGGAGAAGTGGCACCGGCAGGTCCTTTCACTTCTCCGTCGCGAACTCGACCTACAGGCGCCCGCGCATCTGCGTGCGGATCGTGAGATGGCGGTGAAGCTGGGCAAACGGCAGATGCCCGAGCCCGATGTCATGGTGGTGACCGCGGATGCGCTCGACCGGAGGGATCCGTCGACGTACTACTTCGCCGAGGATCTGGTGCTGGCGGTGGAGGCGGTATCGCCCGGTTCCGAGGAACGTGACCGTGAAACCAAGCCGCTGAAGTACGCCAACGCGGGAATTCCGCACTACTGGCGGGTCGAGCGTGGCGACGTGGATCGGGTCGTGGTGTACGTCTACGAACTCGATCCCGCGACGAATCGGTATGTGCCGGTGGGCATCTTCCATGATCGTCTGAAGATCAGCGTGCCGTTCGAGATCGATATCGATCTGACGGCGGTCGGTCGACGCGGCTGAACGACGCCGCGCGATCGACCGAAGTGAGCCGAAGAGAAGCTCGTCAGCCGATGTAGCGCTGGAGGCGGGCGGAGAGGCGGGGTTCGAGGGGGCCGTCGGCGACCACGCGTTCCTCGACGTAGGCGAGGTCTCCGCCTTCGATGATGCCGTAGAGGCGTTTGGCTCCGCCGACGACGATGCCGGATTGGGAGCGGATGACGACGTCGGTCGCCAGTTCCCAGGAGGACTGGGTCAGGGCGGTGCCGTAGAAGAGTTCGACGATGCCGGTGCTGTGCGTGAGCAGCAGTTCGATGACTTCGTCGTTGTCGTCGGTGCCGACCCGCCAGAAACCGCTTTCGCGGAGGTCGGGGCCGCCGTAGGAGCCGTCGGTCTCGATGATCCAGGAGCGGGAGCTCCACGCCAGGTAGTCGCCGCCGTCGTGGGAGACGATGATCTGCTGGCCGAAGCGGTAGTCGCCGCGTTCGGGGGAGTTGCCTTCGCCTTCGCCGCGCCACACGCCGACCATCGGCAGCAGAGCGAGCAGCGCCGGGCTCAGATCCGGCCCGAGCCGCAGGTTGGCGGTGTCCTCGGGGAGCGGGAGATCGGGCAGGACCGGGATGTTGCGGGCACCGGTCGACTTCGCGCGTTCGGCTGCCTCGGCTACCGCCTCGTCGCCACTGCGACGGACGGAATGCCCGTTGCCGTTCATCTGATCACTCGCTCGCTCGGCCGGATTGGAACCTTCGCTCGCGAGATCGCTCATGACTCGGTGAACAGCCGGTAGAAGACGTAAAGACCGAACCAGCCGATGAGGACGGCTACGGCCACCAGCAGAATCTCGAAGAAGAGGACCACATTCGGAGTCTAACTACTAGTGCCCGCTCCGACACAAACGGCCCCGGTGCTTCCCCTCACAGGGAAGCGCCGGGGCCGTCGGAAGGTGCCTTATTTGGCGACCGCGACGTCCACGCTGTGGATGCCCGCGCCCTCGGGGCGGACCTCGGCCGAGCCGTTGCCCGACGAGGACAGCGCGCGCAAGGTCCACGCGCCGGGAGCGGCGAAGAAGCGGAAGTCACCGGTGCCGGAGGCGACGACCTCGGCGGTGAAATCGCCGTTGCCGTCCAGCAGGCGCACGAACGCGCCGCCGACCGGCTGACCGTCGGTGCTCAGGACGCGGCCGGTGATGACCGTCTCCTTCTCCACATCGACGCCCGCGGGGATTGCCTGACCCTGGGTAGGTGCTGCGCACATATGAATTACTCTCCCAACTCGATCGGAGCGCCGACGAGCGAACCGTATTCGGTCCAGCTGCCGTCGTAGTTCTTGACATTCTGGTGGCCGAGCAGTTCCTGCAGCACGAACCAGGTGTGCGAGGAACGCTCACCGATCCGGCAGTAGGCGATGGTGTCCTTCTCGCCGTCCAGGCCCGCGGCCTTGTAGATCTCGGTCAGCTCGTCGTCGGACTTGAACGTGCCGTCCTCGTTCGCGGCCTTGCTCCACGGCACGCTGATCGCGGTCGGGATGTGGCCGGGACGCTGGCTCTGCTCCTGCGGCAGGTGCGCGGGAGCCAGGATCTTGCCGGAGAACTCGTCGGGCGAACGCACGTCGACCAGGTTCTTGGTGCCGATGGCGGCGATGACCTCGTCGCGGAAGGCGCGAATGGTCAGGTCGGGCGCGGCGGCCTTGTACTGGGTGCCCGGACGGGTGACGGCGTCGGCCGAGAGCGGACGGCCGTCGAGCTCCCACTTCTTGCGTCCACCGTCGAGCAGCTTGACGTTGTTGTGGCCGTACAGCTTGAAGTACCAGTACGCGTAGGCCGCGAACCAGTTGTTGTTGCCGCCGTACAGCACGACCTCGTCGTCGTTGGAAATGCCGCGGGCCGAGAGCAGATCGGAGAACTGCTCCTGGTTCACGAAGTCGCGACGAACCTGATCCTGCAGGTCCTTCTTCCAGTCGAGCCGGACGGCACCCTCGATATGTCCACCGTCGTAGGCAGAGGTGTCCTCATCGACCTCGACGAAGACCACGCCGGGGGCGTTGAGGTTCTCTTCGGCCCAGTCAACGGAGACCAGGACATCGGAGCGAGCCATGTTGTTCCTTTCGGGATTTTCGACTTGCAGGGTTCAGTTCTGTGCCGGGGTTCCGGCGGGGCCGGAAGTGGCGTCACGCGTGATCCCGGAGGATTCGCCGACGACGCCGCTCGGAGTGGTCCGGCGGAAGCGGGTGACCAGCGGATAGAGCTGGCAACCCAGGCAGATCGCGAACGCCGCGTTCAGGAACGCGGCGAACAGGGCGAAGCCGGCGAACACACCGCCGACCACTGTGGAGCCGACCAGGAAACCCAGCAGGCTGACGGCGCTGAAGATCAGGCCGAGTAATTGGGCGAACCGTAGCGGAGCCGTCGGTTCGGTTTCGGTGACGGGACCGACGCGCGGCGCGACGAACGCGGCGAAGATCCGGCCGTAGGGGTGCCGTCGCGGGCCGAGCGCCGCGCCGATCGCGAAGACGACGCCCTGCGCGGCGATGAGCACGGCCGCCAGGGCTGCCGAGAACGTCGAGGCGATCAGGACCACGACCAGGACGGCCGAGGTCACCCACGCGGCGAAGCGGGGTCCTCTGACGTCGACACGATCGGGTCCGCCCGGTTGCTTCGTGACGTTGTCGTTGGTATCGGAGGGCATGGGTACTCCTGCGCTGAGGGACTCTGTTGGCGGAAATTTGCCAGTTCGCCGGGGGATCGTGTGGATCACTCGCACGGTGAACGTGGGTCGGCGTCAGGAAAAGCGGAACGACCGACCGGTCAGCGGCACAGGCAGCAACAACCGCCGAGGCGACACAGATCAACTGTGCGGCGTCGGGTGAGCATCAGCTCGTGGTCGGATTGCACGAGCACGAGTTTACCCAATTGGGCGGGAGAATTGGACCGCGGGTGCGAAACGGGCTGTATGCGGCGGCGTCAGGCCGGGTCGGGCACTGTCAAGGGGGCCAGCGCGGTCAGCAGATCTCCCGACTTGGGGACACCCGAGATCCGGAACCGTTCGCGACCGAGGGTGTCGAAGACGAAGGTGGTCGGCAGCGACAGCACGTTGAGTTCGCGGGCCAGGGCGGGATCGGCGTCGATATCGATCTCGATGTCGAGCGGAGGCAGCGCGGATTCCGCCAATTCCTCGGTGACACCGGCGACTACGCGTCGCACCGCGTCGCACGGACCGCACCAGTCGGCGGAGAAGTGCAGGACGGCGGGGCCGCCGCCGGTCACCCCGGCTCCCGCCAGCAGTTGCCCGCGCGTCGATTGTTCGGGCACCGTCTTGCCGGTCGCCCTGACCGCGCCGCCGCGTCTGCGCAAGGCCACGCCGACGAGGGTGGCGGCGAGGAGTATCACCACCAGAATTGTGATTTGTGTCATGGTCGCTGCAATCTGTCCAGATCGATCGTCACGTTCTCCCCTTTGCCCTCCACCTGGATCTGTCCGCCGAGTGCGAACACCTTGGTCGGAGTGATCCCGAAGGGAAGTTCCTTGGTATCGATTGTGCGCGAGAATCTGGCGAGCACCGCGGGGCGCTCGGCCTCGGGGATCTCCACGCTGGTCGGAAGGTCGGGACCGGTGCCACGGTAGAAGCCGGTCGCGGTGATCTCCACCTGATCGCCGACCAGTTTCAACTCGGCCTGCACGCTCACCTTGTCGCCCGCCAGTTGCGCGCCGTTGCCGCCCTCCCTGGAGCCGGTGCCGGGCAGGGTTCCGGTGAGGATCAGGCCGTCGGCGTTGGTCGTCATACCCGATCCGCCCGATCCGCCGGTGCCGTCGGATTTGTCCGCGGGACGCGAATGCACTTGCAGATCCGGGATATTGAACAAGCGGCCGAGTTCGACGGGTTCGATGACCATGCGCGCGTCGAGTTTCTCGACCGGCACCCGGCGGACCTTGCCGTCGGACAGATCACGGAACGGCAATCGCACTCCGGTGAGATTCGCCTCCACGTAGATCTGGCCCGGAATATCGGGCCGGACGGCTTGGGCGCGGATCCCGACGCTCTGGTAGCGACCATCGAGCGCCTGACCGAAGAACGGGAATCCGTGAATCGTCACCTCGGGGTCCGCGCTCAGATCCGCGCCGACACGCAGGGCGCGCGACACGCGGTATTCCGAATAGGCGGCGGCTCCGAAATCGATGACCACGGCCAAGCCCGCGAGTATCAGCAGCCCGATGATCAGCTTGCGCATGAAAGAAACAGTACTTGGCGGTGCATTTCGTGTATCGACGGTCCGTATATGGATAGTTCTGTCACCCGGACGGCGAGGTCATCGCGGTCGACGCGCTAATCTTGCATCCGGAATCACCTGTGATCAGCGACGTGGCTTAGCAGTGTTGCTGTGTCCTGCGGAGCTACTAGATAGGAGGAGTGCTGTGGAGCTGCTCCTGCTGACCTCCGACCCCAATCCCGAGTCGGTACTGCCTTCCCTGGCGCTGCTCGCACACAATGTGCGACCAGCGCCGACGGAGGTGGCATCGCTGCTCGAAGCGGGTACGGCGGATGTGGCACTTGTCGACGCCCGCACAGACCTGGCAGCGGCCAGGGGTCTGTGCCGGTTACTCGGCAGCACCGGGTCGTCGGTCCCGGTCGTGGCGGTATTGACCGAAGGCGGTCTGGTGGCCGTCAACGCCGATTGGGGACTGGACGACATCCTGCTGCCGGGGACCGGACCCGCCGAGCTCGACGCGCGTCTGCGTCTGCTCGTCGGCCGTAACGGCGGTGTGGCGAGTCCGGAGAACACCGGCAAGATCACCCTCGGTGAGCTGGTGATCGACGAAGGCACCTATACCGCCCGCCTGCGCGGTCGCCCGCTCGACCTCACCTACAAGGAGTTCGAACTCCTCAAGTACCTCGCGCAGCACGCGGGCCGGGTCTTCACCCGGGCGCAGTTGTTGCAGGAGGTCTGGGGCTACGACTTCTTCGGTGGCACGAGAACGGTCGACGTGCACGTGCGGCGGTTGCGCGCCAAACTCGGCAGCGAATACGAATCGCTGATCGGCACGGTTCGCAATGTCGGGTACAAGGCGGTCCGTCCGTCGCGTAACGCGGCGGCGGCCAAGAGCGAACCCGTCGCCTACCAGGAGGAAGGCGCCGCCGAGGGCGACGATGTTCCGCTGGCCCCGGTCAACGGGGTCGTGCAGCAGTAAGAGGTGCGCGGCGGCTCGGCGTGCCGTGACGGGAGAGGCGACTCGATGACGGATTCGGCACGGCGATGGGGTACCGGCGTGCGCGCCGAGGACGCGGAAGCGGTGCGCGGCATGCTGGCGCGTGCCACCGCGGCCGACGGTGTCGCCCCGGTTTCCGAGCAGGCGGTGCTCTCGCTCGGCTCGCCGGATTCGGCCCGGCATCTGCTGGCCGAACGCGACGGTTCCGTGGTCGGTTACGCCAACCTGGTCGACGCGCACGCCGACCATCCGGCGATGGCCGAGGTCGCCGTCGATCCGGCGGCGCGTGGCCACGGCATCGGCACGGAGTTGGTCGCGGCGGCACTGGCCGCGGGCGGCGCGGGGACGCGGGTCTGGGCGCACGGTAACCGGCCGGCTGCCGGCGCGGTCGCCGCGCGGCTGGCCCTGGTGACCGCGCGCGAACTCTGGCAGATGCGCCGTCCGCTGGCAAAGCCCGAGCTACCCGAACTCGTGGTGCCGGACGATCTCGTGCTGCGCACCTACGCGGGGCCCGCCGACGACGCGGAACTGCTGCGCGTGAACAACGCCGCTTTCTCCTGGCATCCGGAACAGGGCGGTTGGTCCGAAGTCGATATCGAGGTGCGACGCGGTGAGGCGTGGTTCGACCCGAAGGGGCTGTTCCTCGTGACGGCGGCGCAGGCCCCCGAGCGCCTGCTCGGTTTCCATTGGACCAAGGTGCATTACGACGAGAACCCGCCGGTCGGTGAGGTGTACGTGGTCGGAATCGATCCCGCCGCCCAGGGCAGGGGACTCGGGCGGCTGCTGACGCTGGCCGGTCTGCGTCATCTGCGCGACGCGGGGCTCGGCGAGGTGCTGCTCTACACCGAGGCCGACAACACCGCGGCGGTGCGCACCTACACCCGGCTCGGCTTCGAGACCGCTCACGTCGACGTCGCCTACGCTGCCGCGGCCGACGCGGAATCCGAATAGAAAAAGGCCATCGGATGCCCCGCGAGTAATGCTGGGGCAAACGTCACATACGCCGGAAGTATTCGCGCCAGCCTGTTCACTTTCCGTTCACCGGGACTGGTCCAACTGTCAACCGGGCGACTTTACGTTACTTGGAGGCAGCACAGCCGCTGCCCGGTGCGCTGGTTCCTCGCGAACGGCACCACAACAGCCGCCCGGGCCGGTGAGGGACCGGGCGCGTATGACGTGATTCCCGGAGGAATAGTGAAGCTCAAGCGCAGCAGCGCCCTCGTCGGTGTGCTGGCCGCGGTCGCCATGCCGCTGGCCGCGTGTGGCAGTGACGACAACACCTCGGCCGACACCAGCAACGCCGCCAACAGCAGCGTCGCGTGCGGCGGCAAAGAGGCCCTCAAGGCCAGCGGCGCGTCCTCGCAGAAGAACGCCATGGAGCGTTTCATCGCGGCCTACGAGTCCAATTGCGACGGCGCCACCCTGAACTACACCTCGAGCGGTTCCGGCGCGGGCGTCAACGAGTTCATCGGCGGCCAGACCGATTTCGGTGGCTCCGACTCGCCGCTCAGCTCGAAGAAGGAAGAGCCCGCCAAGGCCCAGGAACGCTGCGGCGCCCCCGCGTGGAACCTGCCCGCCGTCTTCGGCCCGATCGCGGTCACCTACAACATCGACGGTGTGACCGACCTGGTTCTCGACGGCCCGACCGCCGCCAAGATCTTCAACGGCACCATCGCCACCTGGGATGCCCCCGAGATCAAGGCGCTCAACCCGAGCGCCAAGCTGCCCTCGGACAAGATCGCCGTGCTGTTCCGCTCCGACGAGTCGGGCACCACCGACAACTTCCAGCTCTACCTCGACGCCGCCTCCGACGGCGCGTGGGGCAAGGGCGGCGGCAAGACCTTCAACGGTGGCGTCGGCGAGGGTGCCAAGGGCAACGAGGGCACCTCGGCCGCCGTCAAGAGCACCAAGAACTCGATCACCTACAACGAGTGGTCCTTCGCCAAGTCGCAGAACCTGTCGGTCGCGCAGATCGTCACCTCGGCGAGCAAGACCCCGGTGAAGCTGACCGTCGAGTCCGCGGGCAAGGCCATCGACGGCGTGAAGATCAAGGGCGAGGGCAACGACCTCATCCTCGACACCTCCTCGTTCTACAAGCCGACCGCCGAGGGTTCCTACCCGATCATGCTGGCCACCTACGAGATCGTGTGCTCGAAGTACAGCGATCCCGAGGTCGGCAAGGCTGTCAAGGCGTTCCTGAACACCGCCGTCACCAATGGCCAGAAGGGTCTCGAGGACAACGGGTACATCCCGATCCCCGAGCAGTTCAAGACCCGCCTGACCACCGCGATCAACGCCATCTCCTGATCGCGAAGTCATGACCGTGCACCCTGAGGTGACCGCAGCGGGCTCGTCGAACTCGACGAGTCCGCAGGCGGCTGGAGATACTGCGCATATGTCGAGCGAACCGAAAGATGACGTGAGTCTCACGAAGGAGCCTCCTACCAAGGGGACCTCGGCGGCGCGTCAGCCACACAGTCAGCGAGCGGAGACCATATTCCGGTCTCTCGCCGTCGCGGCGGGCGCGATCATCGTCGCGTCCATCGCGCTCATCGCGCTGTTCCTGCTGATTCGCGCGGTACCTTCGCTCCGGGCCGACACAGTCAACTTCTTCACGAGTACCGAATTCAACACCTCCGACGCGAACAACCTTCGCTTCGGCATCAAGGACCTGTTCATGGTCACGGTGATGAGTTCGATCTTCGCGCTCATCATCGCGGTGCCGATCGGCGTCGGCATCGCACTGTTCCTGACGCACTACGCACCGAAGGCGATGGCGCGCCCGTTCGCCTCGCTGGTCGATCTGCTGGCGGCCGTGCCGTCGATCGTCTTCGGTCTGTGGGGCTTCCTGGTCCTTGCTCCCAAGCTGGGGCCGGTTCAGGAATTCCTCAATCGGAACCTCGGCTGGTTCTTCCTCTTCGACAACGGCAACGTGTCGCTGTCCGGTGGCGGCACCATCTTCACGGCGGGCATCGTGCTGGCCGTGATGATCCTGCCGATCATCACGTCGGTATCACGCGAGGTCTTCAACCTGACCCCGGTGAACCATATCGAGGCGGCCCAGGCGCTCGGCGCGACAAAATGGGAAGTCGTACGCATGACGGTGCTGCCCTACGGCCGCTCCGGTGTGATCGCGGGGTCGATGCTCGGCCTCGGCCGCGCGCTCGGTGAGACCATCGCGGTCCTGCTCGTGCTGCGCACCTCGACACAGCCGGGTGGCTGGTCGCTGTTCGACGGCGGCTACACCTTCGCGTCGAAAATCGCCTCGGCGGCATCGGAATTCAGTACGCCGTTGCCGACCGGCGCCTACATCGCGGCGGGCTTCGTGCTGTTCGCGCTGACCTTCGTGGTCAACGCGCTGGCTCGGCTCGCGGCAGGCGGAAAGGTTAATCAGTGATGACCACCACGTCGACGCTCGACAAGCCGGTCAAGGCGCCAACCTTCCGCGATGTGAGCACCAGCCGCCGCATCAAGAACCATGCCGCCACCGGCGTCGTTGCCCTGTGTTTCGCCATCGCGATGGTGCCGCTGGTCTGGGTGCTGTGGCTGGTAATCAGCAAGGGGTTGTCCGCGATCCTCTCGCTGGACTGGTGGCAGAACTCGCAGAAGGGCATCCTGCCGGACGAGACCGGCGGCGGTGTGTACCACGCCATCTACGGCACGATCGTGCAGTCGGCGATCGCCGCGGTCATCGCGGTGCCGCTCGGTGTGATGGCCGCCATCTACCTGGTCGAATACGGCCGGGGCAGGCTCGCCAAGGTGACGACGTTCATGGTCGACATCCTCGCTGGTGTGCCGTCGATCGTCGCGGCGTTGTTCATCTTCGCCCTGTGGATCGCCACCCTCGGCGCACCGCAGAGCGCGTTCGCCGTGTCGCTGGCCCTGGTGCTGCTGATGCTTCCGGTCGTGGTGCGCAGCACGGAGGAAATGCTCAAACTCGTTCCCGACGAGTTGCGCGAGGCCTCCTACGCCCTCGGCGTGCCGAAATGGAAGACCATCGTGCGGATCGTCGTCCCGACCGCCGCGCCCGGCATGATCAGCGGCATCCTGCTCTCGCTGGCCCGCGTCATGGGTGAGACCGCGCCGGTGCTGGTGCTCGTCGGTTACTCGAAGTCGATCAACACGAATCTCTTCGACGGCAATATGGCCTCGCTGCCGCTGCTGATCTACCAAGAGCTGGGCAACCCCGAGGCCGCGGGTCGTGAACGCGTGTGGGGCGCGGCCCTGACCCTGATCCTGCTGATCGCGCTGCTCTACGCGGCGGCGGCGGTCGTAAACAAATTCCTCACCCGCAACCGATAACCGAACGGAAATTCCGATGGCCAAGCGTATCGACGTCAAAGATCTGAATATCTTCTACGGCAAATTCCACGCGGTCGCCGATGTCAAGTTGTCGGTTCTGCCGCGTAGCGTCACCGCCTTCATCGGTCCTTCGGGTTGCGGTAAGTCCACCGTGTTGCGTTCGCTCAACCGGATGCACGAGGTGACCCCCAACGCCCGTGTCGAGGGCGCGGTGCTGCTCGACGGCGAGGACATCTACGGCGCGACCGTCGACCCGGTGGGTGTGCGTCGCACCATCGGCATGGTGTTCCAGCGTCCGAACCCGTTCCCCACCATGTCGATTCGCGACAACGTGGTGGCCGGGCTCAAATTGCAGGGCATGCGCAACAAGAAGGACCTCGACGAGACCGCCGAGCGCTCGCTGCGCGGGGCCAACCTCTGGAACGAGGTCAAGGACCGTCTGGACAAGCCGGGCGGCGGCCTGTCCGGCGGTCAGCAGCAGCGTCTGTGCATCGCGCGGGCCATCGCGGTCTCGCCCGACGTCCTGCTGATGGACGAGCCGTGTTCGGCGCTGGATCCGATCTCCACCCTGGCGATCGAGGATCTGATCACCGAGCTGAAGAAGGAATTCACCATCGTCATCGTCACCCACAACATGCAGCAGGCGGCGCGCGTGAGTGACAAGACCGGCTTCTTCAACCTCGAGGCCCAGGGCAAGCCGGGCAAGTTGATCGAGATCGACGACACCGAGAAGATCTTCTCCAACCCGGGCCAGAAGGCCACCGAGGATTACATCTCCGGCCGCTTCGGCTAGGAGTCGACAGCACAGAACGGCCCGCGCGAACGCGCGGGCCGTTCTGCTGTTTCCGAGCATGGTGTCCGTCGAACGATAAAGCCGCCCCGGATGATCCGGGGCGGCTGCGACGCGTGCCTGTGCTGGGAGGCGGCGGGTGATCTGCCGGTTGTCAGACCTCGGCGTCGGGGTCGGGCGGCAGTTCGCCGGTGACCAGGAAGATGACACGGCGGCCGATCTCGACCGCGTGGTCGGCGAAACGCTCGTAGTAGCGGCCGAGCAGCGTCACGTCGACGGCCGCGGCCACACCGTACTTCCAGTCCCGATCCATCAGCAGGGTGAACAGGTGGCGATGCAGGTCGTCCATCGCCTCGTCGTCGACATTGAGCTGAGCGGCGCGCTCGGGATCGCGGGTATCGAGCACTTCCTGGGCGCCTTTGCCCATGTTCACCGCGATGCGGCCCATCTCGGCGAAGTAGCCGTTGACCGATTCGGGCAGCGCGTGATTCGGGTGACGGCGACGCGTCACCTTGGCCACGTGCAGGGCCAGCGCGCCCATCCGGTTCACGTCCTGGACGATCTGGATCGCGGAGACCACCTGGCGCAGATCACCCGCGACCGGTGCCTGCAACGCCAGCAGGGCGAAGGCCCTCTCCTCGGCCTGGGCGATCAGTTCGGCGATCCGGTCGTCCTCGGAGATGACCGACTCGGCCAGCGCCAGGTCGGCTTGTAGCAATGATTGAGTGGCCCGATCCATGGCCGTACCCGCGAGACCAGCCATCTCGCCCAACAGGTGGGCGAGATCGGCCATTTGCTCGTTGTAGATGACACGCATGACAGCAGAGACTAGTTGCCCGCACTGACCAAGGCACCAACAGCCGGTGAATGGTCGGTACCGATACCCGCGTGCGCGTCCGGTCCGGAACCCGCAGGTACCAGGCGTCGACGGGCGTTACACGCAGGTGTCGTCGGCCGCGTTCATATGCTCGAGGTCCGCGGGCAGCACCGCCGGAGTCGACGGCGCCGTGGCCACATCGGGGATGACGTCGCCCACCGGGGTCGGTGTCTTGATGGCGCCGGTGTAGTCCTTGCCGAGCACGACCTCGACGATGCTGCCGAGTTCGCTGTCGGATTCCAGGGTCGCGCCCGTGATCGAACTGGCGACGGTCGCGGCGTCGGCCTCGTGCCCCGGCGCGTACCTGACTTTGGTCGTGGCCGAACTGCCCAGCGAATAGTTGCCGGTGCTGTAGATGTTGAACCCGTAGTTGCCGAGTTTGTTGGCCGCGGTATTCGCCGCTCCGACCACGCCCGAACCGTTCGACACCAGCAGTGAGAGATTGTTCGGGTCGACGGCGATCGTCTTCGGCGTCTCGGCGGGGGGCTGGGTCGTCGTGGCGCCCGCGTCGGTCGCGACCGGCTTCTCACCGGGCAGCGGCTGATCGTCCCTGATGGCCTTGAAGATGGCCTTGATATCGGATTCGCGGGGGATCTCGTTGCCGTAGGACGTGGTGCCCGCGGTGGGGATGGTCAGGAAGGTCACGGTGCCCGCGTCCATCTTCTGCAACGAGCGGCCGAGTGTCAGCAGATCGTTCGGCGCGACCTTGTCCACGAACGTGGCGTCGGTGAACGCCCGGATGAAACCGTTCAGCTTGCCCGGATCGAACAGCACCCGGCTCGACAGTGCGCCGCGCAGCAGCGACGCGAGGAAGCGCTGCTGGCGGTTGATCCGGTCGTAGTCGCTGCGTTCCTCGCCGTAGACGTGCCGGGCGCGCACATAACTCAGCGCGGTCTCACCGCTGATGAGCTGTTTGCCCGGTTTCTCCAGCACGGTGCCCAGGATCTCGTCCACGACGGGTTTGGGCGAACAGACCTCGACGCCGCCGACCTGGTTGACCATCGCCTCGAATCCGGCGAAGTCGATGCCGATGAAATGGTTGATGGTGCTGCCGGTCAGTCGCTGGATCGTGCTCACCAGGCATTTGGGCCCGCCGAGCGCGTAGACGGCATTGAGTTTGTCGCCGATCGCGGAGGGGAAGGTCTCGTCGGTGTAGCCGGGTTTGTCGTTGTCCCAGCGCGAGCACTGGGGCCTGGTGACGTCGAGGTCGCGCGGGAACGACACCACGACGACGCGCTTGCGGTTCTTGGGGATGTGCACGAGCATCGCGGTGTCCGCGCGCGCGCCCTCGGCGTCGTCGATGGTGCCCGCGCCGATACTGCCGTTCGCGCCCGCCCTGGTGTCGGTGCCGACGATCAGGAAGTTCTCGTCACCGAGCTGGGCGTCCGAATCGACGATGTTCTCGGAGTTGTCGTCGAGTGCGGACACCTGGGTGAATGAGTTGTTGGTGGCGCGCAGGTAGCTCCAGCCACCGCCGGTGATCAACAGCACGAGTACCGCGAACAGGGTGGCGGCGATCCGGCCGGTCGTCTTGAGTCGCTTGTTGCGCCGCTGTTTACCCGCGGCCAGCCGGGACAGCGGCGGTTTCCCCACCGGTTTCGGGTCGGTGGCGCGTTTGGCGGGCGGCGGTGCGACCTTTCTCGCCCGCGCGGGTTCCGGTGCGTCGGTGACCGGGTCGAGCACATCGGTGACGGCCTCGGCCAATTCCGGCTTCGGCGCGCGCTTTCCGGTGGCCGGGCGCGGCGGGGGATTCTTGCCCGCGATGTCGTCGACGACCACCGAACCGGTCGACGGACGGGTGTTACCTCCACGCCGGGGCTGCGCGGGGCCGGATCGGCGGGACGCGGACCGGGTTCGGGCGGCGGCGGGTTCCGGGGGTTCCTGGCTTGTGC
>NZ_JAFMPL010000054.1:0-49455 GCF_019038455.1 Nocardia noduli | reverse complement strand
GTGGGAGTGTGGGGATGGGGCTGCGACGGCGATCCGCTCGATGATCCGCCGGTCGCGGCGCCGCGAAGTTCGCGTCCCTTTCGGCATGCGGCTCGGGAGCCACCGACGATGGCCCCGTTGACCGGCAACGTACCGGGCGGGTGCCGGTCCGGGGGATCTGGTTCTTATCCGACGCTGTCGCCCGACATCGCGGCCTCGACTTTCGGAATCGATTCCCGCGCAGAATATTCCATCAATCAGGGCCGAACCTCCGACGGCGGTCGTGCGGTGCGCCTTCTCGGCTCTGTTACCCTGGCACTCGTGACTGCCGGGTCGGCTGTAAGCCGTACACAGACGGGGTTCCCGGCCGCGCGGTGAGCGTGGCGCGGGCCAGAGGCCCGCCCTCCGAACGCATCCCACGATCTCTCGGGACTGCGAAAGGAGGTGAAATCAATGTCCTCTCATGAGGTTTCGCTTGCCGTATGGCAGGCATTCCAGGATGGGCACGAGGTCGGCGCCGTCGTCGACGCGACCGTGGTATCGGTTGTTCCGTTCGGCGCGTTCGTCGAGGTCGCGCCCGGAATTCATGGCTTGCTGCACAAGGATTCATGGGACCGGACCCCACAGGTCGGTGAGTCGATGCCGGTTCGCATCGCAGAATGGGGACCGCCGCGACTGAGCGTCGCTCCCGCCCGGTAACACCTGGTGTGGGGCCAGGTTCGGACCGGCCCCACACCAGCAATCGTATGCGGTCACAAAACCGAGCTACTCGGACAACCAACCCCGTCACCCACCAACACGGCGCTATACACGCCAACCCCCTTGGCGCAACTCCTCTAGGCGCCGGCGAACATGTCGACGCCGATGCCGAGGATCGACTCGGGGTCGTAACGACGTTTGCGGGCGACCAGTTCGGGCCAGCGGTCGCCGTACTCGGCGGCCCAGTCCGCCGTGGTGAAGTCTTGGGAGTCGGCGGGGTATCGGACGGCGCCGAGTGCGCGTGCCCGCTCGTACATCTGGCGGTTGCGGGTCAGCCAGTACTCGACGTAGGCGGGGTCGGGGCCCGGACGTAGCGAGGTCCGCAGCACGCTCAGCGTGTGGTAGAGATCGCTGCCGTCCGGGTCGGGCAGCCGGAACATCGGGTTGGACACTCGGGATCGCCGCACCGTTTTCAGGTCCATCACGCCGAGACCCATGATCTCGGGCGCCCATTCGGGAAATTCCGCGGCGATGAAGTCCGCGGCGACCGAGTCGGGCAGCATCACGTCGAACCAGGGCTTGAGCAGCTGGTCGTAGCCGAGGTTCACGAGCGGATCGACCAGGGCGTCGCTGCGGAGCAGATACGGCAACCAGTTGTAGTCCTCCTGGATCGCCAGCACACCGGGGATGGTCCCGCCGCGCAGATAATGTCCGCCATCGGGTTCGGCACCGGGTTCGAAGTACTTCGCGACCGTCACCAGCCGCACCGGGCCGGTGGACCCCGGCAGCCATTCCGAGTGCACCTCGTCGAGCTCACCGCGCAGGGTGAACAGGCGAGTGTCGGCGACATGATCGGCGGTGGAGAGGTAGTTGAATCGCCACTCCCGCACCCGTGTCGGCGCGGGGATCAGCGGGATGGTGGCGCGAACGATCACGCCGAACTGACCCAGACCGCCCAGCACCGCCTCGAACAGATCCCGGTTCAGGGTCGCGGAACAGGTGCGCAGGGTGCCGGTGCCGTCGACGACGTCGAGTTCGAGCACGTTGTCGGTTTGCAGCCCGAAATGGACGTTGGCGCCCGCGCCGCCGACCGAGAGTGTGCCACCCACGGTCAATTTGGTGATCGTGGGGATCACCGGTGGCGTGCGGCGACGCGCGTTGTACGTCGCGACGGCCAGGTCGCCCCAGAAGATGCCCGGATCCACGACGACGTGATCGTCGGATATCTCGTGAATCGCTGTCAACGAACGGGTTTCGATCGCGAGCCCGTCGGTCAGGGACTGGCCGTGGGTGGCGTGGCCGTCACCGCGCGCGCTCACCGGGATCCGCCGCTGACAGCAGAACCGGATCATCTTCTGGATGTCCGTGGCCGAGCCGGGACGCAGAACGGCCGCGGGCATCCTGCTGACGATCTGGCCGCGGTCGGTGGACATACCGGCGCGAGCGCCGTTGTCCAGGAGAAGTTCGCCGTCCAGCTCCGGCACATCGTCGAACGGGGACTGCGCCGCGGCGGTGCCGTGGGTGATCCACTGGCCCGCCACGATGTCGAAGCCGATCACCGCGGCGGTGCCCGCGAGCATTCGACGTCGACTCATACCGCTACGGTCGGGATTCGGTTCGGTCGAGGAAATCTCGGACAATCCAGCTCTCCGTATCGCGAATATTCTTGTCTGACAACATGTTACGGATATCACAGGCGACAGCCGGTACCGTCGCCACCCCTACCCCGACCCCTACCTGGGCTCGCCTCTCGATGGCGCGGTCGGACGCGGGTGCGGGACCTGTTCGAGTACCGGGCCGCTATCCGAGGTATCGCGATCGGCTCGGCCGCTCATGGCGGATCGCAGGGGTCGCACCAGAGTTCCCCGGCAACGGGGTCACCGCTGTGATCAGTTGAACTGGGGCGAAAGAAGCTGTCCGCGAGGGTCTCTGCTCGGTAACCGCGACGGCCGGTGCCCCGAACTCGCTGAAGCGTCCACCTCTCCCGTCCCCACTGTCACCGCCACTGTCGCCAGCGACGCGAGGGTCGCGAGGGAGGCACCGGCCAGCGCGAGATAGCCGCCGGAGAGCGTGATCCGACTCCACGACAGGATCATTGTCGCGACGAAGGCGATCGTCACGACGGCGTCGATCGCGACCACCCCCACGATCCATACCCCCTCGCCGACCACGCGGCTGCCCCACGCCGTGACGATCGCGGCGACGAAGCACAGTGCTCCGATGAGGTAGAGCAGCGGGGTCGACAGGCCGTCGTCGAGTTTCCAGAGGTCTGCCGCGAGCGCGAACGACGCTATGCCGGAAACTACGTTCGCCGCCGCGGCGACCTGGACGACACCGCGTTTCAACAATGGCGACCTGCTCGAGCCGTCGCTCGGGCTCAGTTCCTTGGTGGACATACGAGGCTCCTGATCGGTAGGAGAAACGGAGGTTCGCGGCCGTGACCGGTGGTGGGATTTCGAGCGATCGCAGTCCATGCGCTCACCGCGCTCGAAGGCTGGGTTCGCCCTTGCGGTACCGGCGCGCTCACGGTGCGCGCCGTGCCCGGAAACACCTCGACGGGGCCGCGAATGAGTGATCCGCGGCCCCGCCCGAGGGATGCGGTTATGCCTGTGTCGGTGAAGGCGCGGGCTCGGCGATGGTCTCGGGGATCGGTGTCGAAACGGTCGGACCCATCGGAAGGGCAGCCAGGACTACGGGGATGCACGCGATGGCGCTGAACCAGAACACCGTGTGCAGTCCGTCGAGCCAGCCGGTGGTGACCGACGTGGTGATCGCGGCGAAGGCCGCGATGCCCAAGCCGCCGCCCATCTGGCGCGCGGTGGTGCTCATGCCGTAACCCGAGGCGAACTTCTCCTCCGGCACCGAGGTCGCGGCGGCGCTGGACACCGCCGTCATCACCAGGCCGATGCCGAGGCCGAGGAGCAGGCCGACCGGGAACCACACCGTCCAGAAGCGCGGCGTCTCATCGAGTAGGAGCGCGAAGAGAACCGCCGAGACGCCGAAGCAGAGGGTGCCCGCGATGGTCGCGAGGCGCGCGATGTCGGGGTGCTTGGACTTGCCGACGATGGCCGCGCCGACCGCCGCGGTGAAGGCGCCGGGAGTGTTGGCCAGACCGGTTTCCCAGACGGAGTAGTTCCAGACGAGCAGGGTCCACAGCGGGGTCGCCAGGAGCCAGGCGAACATCACGATGCCGAACAGGAAGGAGACGGCGCTCGCCGAGGCGAAGGTGCGATTGCGCCACAGGTCGACCTCGAAGGTCGGCACCGGCGTGCGCATCGAGCGCAGGATGCCCAGCGCGAGGAACACGAGCCCGCCGAGGGTGCAGCCGAGGAAGGCCGGACTGGTCCAACCCCATTGGCCGCCCTGGGTCAACCCCACTACCGCCGCGCCGACGCCGACCGCGACCAGGATGGCACCGATCGGATCGGGCCGTACGGAGGAGGGAACCTTGATCTCGGGCAGCCAGGCGCGGCCCGCGATCAGGGCGAAGATACCGACGGGGACGTTGATGAGGAAGATGGCGGGCCAATCGAAGGCCGACACCAGGAAGCCGCCGACCGCGGGACCGAACGCCGCGGACACCGATGCGGCGCCTGCCCATGCCGCGACCGCCGCGACCCGCTTCTCCGGCGGATACGCGCCGAGAACCAGGCCGAGCGCGGCGGGAATCATGCCACCCGCCGCCATACCTTGCAGTGCGCGAGCGCCGATGAGGACTTCGATGGTCGGCGCCGCGGCGCACAACGCGGACGCGACGGTGAAGCCGAGCAGCGACCACAGGAACACCGTCTTGCGGCCGATCAGGTCGGCATAGCGGCCGACCGGGGTGAGCACCGCCGCGAAGAACACGGCGTAGCCGCTCACGACCCAGGACAGCGTGGAGAGCGACGTGTCCGAGAAGTCCTCGGCGATGCTGCGGAACGCGACGTTCACCACGGACATGTCGAGGAACGCCACAAAGGTGGCCAGCGCGGTGATCAGCAGAACGCGACGGGGCTCCACCGCGGACGGCGCTTCGGTCGACGTCTTGTCAGTCATCGTTCACCTGTCCGATCGTCGCACCGCCCGCGCGGGTGCGCGGTGGAGGGGAAAACGTTCATGACGACCTCTCAGTCTAGTAATGAACCGAACGTTCGTACGCATCTATTTACGCACGGGTGCTCTGGACATGCAAGCGGTGCTGCCTCGACTGCCGTCGGGTGCTCCAGCTGGCCGCACGATTGTTCGGCTATCGTGGGTGATGGGTACGCGCGACAACGGGCGTATCGGACTTTTGTCGGGAGAGGAGTTCGGGTCGATGAGCGATATCCAGACCGCGCGTGGGCAGGACACCCGCCGTGCCATCCTGCGAGAGGCGGTCCGGGTCGGTGCGGTCGAGGGGCTGGACCGGCTCACGATCGGGCGCCTGGCAACCTCGCTCGGTGCCAGCAAGAGCGGCGTGTTCGGGCTGTTCGGTTCCAAGGAGGAATTGCAGCTGGCGGCGATCGAGGAGGCGAAGGCCGAGTTCATCGCCTCGGTGATCAGCCCCGCGTTGCGTCAGCCGTCCGGCCTCGTCCGGTTGCGCACCCTCTGTGAAGCCTGGATCGACCATCTCAACGAGGACATCGGTTCGGGCGGCGCGTGCTTCTTCCTGTCGGTCGGATCGGAATACGGCGCACGGCCGGGACGGGTACGCGACGCGATCGTGTCGGTCTGGCAGCAGTGGCACGAGTTTCACCGCCAGACCGTGATCGAGGCCAAGCAACTCGGCGAGATCTCGGCCGAGACCGACCCGGCTCAACTGGCGTTCGAACTGGCCGCGATCGAGCGGGCCGCCGCGTCCGACATGATCCTGCTCGGCGACCCGGCCGTTTTCGACCGCGCGCGCGTCACGATGCTGCGGTTGCTGGGCGAATGCGCCATCGGTGGGGACCGCGCGCCGGCCCTGATCGGCTAAACGGTGTTGGCCCGCTGCGGAATATGAGCCGCGAGCGCCTTGACGGCTTCGGCGGCGAGCACGGCGTGGCCCGACATGTTGAAGTGGATCCGGTCGTTGCTCATCACGTCGGGGCGATGTCCGACCGAGTGATGCCACAGGTCGATCAGGATCGCGTCGTGCTCGGCGGCGATTTTGCGCACCAGTTCGTTGAGCCGCGCCAAACTGCTCCGAAAGCGCACCATCGACTGGTCGGGAAAGGCGTCGGCCAGGGTCATTGTCATCGTCTGCGCGCCGACGCTCTTGCCTGCCTCGAACAGTTCGGTGAGATTGGCCGCGATCGCCGCGTAGTCGGGGGTATCGACCATCAGGTCGTTGCCGCCGCACGAGATCATCACCAGATCCGGCTTGAACGCCACCATCAGGTCTTTCTGTCCCTCGACGACTTCACGTGAGGTAGCCCACGGGGTGCCGAGGTTCATGTAGTTGATGGGGCCGACCGCCATCGCCAACGTGTCGGCCATTCGGGCGAACGAGGTGAGCCTGCGGTAGCCGCGGTAGGGCGCGCCGAGGCCGATGGCGGTGCTGTCGCCGATGACGGCGAGCCGCCGCCACGGGGCACCGTCGAGCATCGCCGCGGCGCTGGCGTCATCGATGCAGTCGGGGTCGGTCTCTTCTGTCCAGGTCTGCGAGGTCATTTCCGGCCCTGTCTCCCCTTGGCGTCCGATTACGGTCGTATGCGCGCTGAACGAACGATCGTTCTTATTTACGCACGCACCTGTGGAAGTCGTCAAGTCGGTCATGTCGCCGAGACGAACGCTACCCCGGTCGACGGCAGGTGGCCATCCGAACGGTTGTGCGGCGGGTAGGGGAGTAGCTAGGGGTTCCAGCGCGTGCCAGGTCCGTTGACGATGGTGATGTCGGCCGTCGGAGTAATCGACGGCGAACGCGCAAGTCGGAGTGCGATCCACGCGAAGTCGCGTCGGAATCGGCGAACCGCGAATCACATCGTTCATCGGAGGAGACGCGCAATGGCGACCGAAGAGGAGCTTCGGGCATACCTGAAGCGAGCCGCAATCGACTTGCATCGCACCCGGCAGCGTCTGCAGGAGGTGGAATACCGGTCGAGCGAGCCCATCGCTGTGATCGGCATGGGTTGCCGGTATCCCGGCGGTGTCGAATCCGCCGAGGATCTGTGGCAGATGGTCGCCGACGGTCGTGACGTGATCTCGGAGTTTCCCACCGATCGCGGTTGGGACGTGGACGGTCTCTATCACCCCGACCCCGACCACGAAGGGACGTCGTACTCTTCGCACGGCGGATTCCTGGGCGGCGCCGCCGATTTCGACGCGGCCTTCTTCGGTATCAGCCCCCGTGAAGCCCTGGCGATGGAACCGCAGCAGCGGCATATGCTCGAAGTCGCCTGGGAGGCGCTCGAACGTGCGGGCATCGACCCGAATACTCTGCGCGGCACCGATACCGGTGTGTTCGCGGGCATCATCGAGGTCGAATACGGCCCGACCATCATGGACGACCGCAGTGGTCTGGCGGGCTGGTTGCTGATCGGCCGGACCTCCAGCGTCGCGTCGGGCCGGGTGGCCTATTCGCTCGGCCTCGAGGGCCCCGCGGTCTCGCTGGACACCGCGTGCTCGTCGTCGCTGGTGGCGATCCATCAGGCCGCGAATTCGCTGCGGTCGGGCGAATGTTCGTTGGCACTGGCGGGCGGCGCGACGATCATGCCGACACCGGAGGCGTTCATCGCCTTCTCCCGTCAGCGCGTGATCTCGGCGGACGGGCGGGCCAAGGCGTTCGCGGCCGCCGCCGACGGCACCACCTGGTCCGAAGGTGTCGGACTGCTTGTCCTGGAACGACTCTCGGACGCGCAGAAGAACGGCCACCCCGTCCTGGCCGTGTTGCGCGGATCCGCGGTGAACCAGGACGGCGCGTCCAACGGTCTGACCGCGCCGAACGGCCCGTCGCAGCGGCGGGTCATCGAAGCCGCGCTGCGCAACGCCAAGATTCCCGCGTCCGGCGTCGACGTCGTCGAGGCGCACGGCACCGGTACCCCACTGGGTGACCCGATCGAGGCGAACGCGCTGCTGGCCACCTACGGCCAGGACCGCACGACGCCGCTGCTGCTCGGCTCGATCAAGTCGAATATCGGTCACAGCAGTGCCGCGGCCGGTGTGGCGGGCGCGATCAAGATGATCATGGCGATGCGGCACGGGACGGTGCCACCGACCCTGCACGTCGACGAGCCGTCGCACCAGGTCGACTGGGACGCGGGTGCGGTGGAACTGGTGACCGAGGCCACGCGGTGGCCCGAGGTCGACCGTCCGCGCCGGGCGGCGGTGTCCGCCTTCGGTATCAGCGGCACCAACTCCCACGTCATCTTCGAACAGGCGCCGGACACCACCACCGAGGAGAGCGAGCCCGAGGCGGCCGGTGTCGCGCAGGTCGAGCCCGCGGCGACGGCATGGGTCGTCTCCGCGGCCACCGCGCCCGCGCTGTCCGATCA
This sequence comes from Nocardia noduli, assembly GCF_019038455.1. NCBI lineage: Bacteria > Bacillati > Actinomycetota > Actinomycetes > Mycobacteriales > Nocardiaceae > Nocardia > Nocardia noduli. Next base: position 41,344 of record NZ_JAFMPL010000054.1, on the reverse strand, counting down.
GATCGCCCGGTTGAGCACCTTCCTCGACGATCACCCCGAGTACTCGCCCGCCGACATCGGGTATTCGCTGGCCACCCGGCGCGCCAGGTTCGCCCATCGCGCGGTGGTGCTCGGCAGCACCCGCGAGGAACTGATCGCGGCGCTGAAGACGGCCGGTGCGGTCGTCGAAGACTCCGCGACGTCCGATTCCGGGGTCAACGTGGCGGTCGGTGTGGCGGGCAGTTCGGCCAAGACCGCGGTGATGTTCCCCGGCCAGGGCGCGCAGCGCGTCGGCATGGGACATGCGCTGTACGAGCGGTATCCGGTGTACGCCGCAGCCTTCGACGAGGTGTGCGCGCGGCTCGACCCCGCACTGGGGCGTTCGCTGCGCGAGGTCGTCTTCGCCGAGCCCGACACCGACGAGGCGGCGCTGCTCGACCGCACCGCCTTCACCCAAGCGGCGTTGTTCGCGGTCGAGGTGGCGCTGTTCCGGTTGGCCGAGAGTTTCGGTGTCCGACCGGATCTGGTGCTCGGACACTCGATCGGCGAGATCTCGGCCGCCCACGTCGCGGGTGTGCTGTCGCTGGACGACGCGGCCACCCTGGTCGCCGCGCGTGGCAGGCTCATGCAGGCGCTGCCCGAGGGTGGCGCGATGCTGTCGGTGCGCGCGGACGAGCAGGCGGTGCTGCCGCTGCTGTCCGGCCGCGAGGCCGATGTGGCCATCGCCGCGATCAACAGCCCGTCGGCGCTGACGATCTCGGGTGCGGCCGCGGTCGTCGACGACATCGCGGCGGAGCTGCGCTCGCTCGGACACACGGTCAAGCCGCTGCGGGTGAGCCACGCGTTCCACTCGCCGCTCATGGAGCCGATGCTCGCCGAGTTCGGCGCGGTCGCCGCGTCGCTCACCTACCAGCGGCCGTCGATCCCGATCATCTCCAATGTCACCGGCGCGGTCGCCGAGCCCGAGCAGCTGTGCACCCCGGAATACTGGGTGCGCCACGTCCGCGAGGCGGTCCGCTTCGCCGACGGCGTGCGCGCCGCGCATGATTTCGGCGCGACGGTGTTCCTCGAGGTCGGCCCCGGCGCGAGTTCGACCACCCTGGTCGACGAGGTGCTCAACGACGGTGTCGACGAGGCCGTCGCCGTGGCGACCTCGCTGCTGCGACCCAAGCAGGACGAGCCGATCGCGTTCTACGCGGGTCTGGCCGCCGCGCACGCTTCGGGCACCGCGGTCGACTGGACCCAGGGCGTCGATGTGCGCGCGGTCGCGCAGGTCGACCTGCCGACCTACGCGTTCCAGCACCGGCGCTACTGGCTGGACAAGCCGACCGGGACCGGCGACGTCGCGGGCGTCGGCCTCGGCGTGGTCGATCACCCGCTGCTCGGCGCGAAGATCACGCAGGCGAGCGGCGGCGACGATGTGCTCCTGTCCGGCCTGTTGTCGACCAGGGCCCAGCCCTGGCTTGCCGATCACGTGGTCGGCGGTTCGATCCTGGTGCCTGGCACCGCGTTCGTGGAGATCGCCCTGCTGGCCGGTGGCCAGCTCGGCGTCCCCCGGATCGGTGAACTGGTGCTACAGGCACCCCTGGTGTTGCCCGAGCGGGGTGGCGTCGAGGTGCAGGCCGTGGTCGGTGGTTCCGGCGACGACCGGCCCATCACCATCTACTCGCGGCCCCAGCAGCTCGACGACGAGGGCGAGCAGGCGGAGTGGACGGTGCACGCCACCGGCTCGCTGGTCGTCGACGACATACCCGCGGTCGTGACGGCGGAGTCGGCCATCTGGCCCGTGCCCGGTGCCACCCCGGTCGAGATCGGTGATCCTTACGCCGAACTCGCCGACGCGGGCTATGGCTACGGTCCGGTGTTCCAGGGTCTGCGCGCGGTCTGGCAGCGTGGCGAGGAACTGTTCGCCCAGGTGGAACTGCCGGAGCAGGCGCGCGGCGCGGCGGGAGCCTTCGGGATCCACCCGGCGCTGCTCGACGCGGCGTTGCACGCGATGGCCGTCGCCGGTGGCGATACCGACGGCGACCAGATCCGGTTGCCGTTCGCGTGGGAGGGCGTCACCCTGCACGCGGTCGGTGCCACGGCGGTGCGCGTTCGACTCGCCGCCACCGGCACGGATCGGATGTCGATCACCGCGGTCGACGCGGCGGGCGCACCGGTCGTCACGGTGGACGGGCTGTCGCTGCGGGCGATGTCACGTGACGCGCTCGGCGGGTCCACGAAGACGGCCGCCGCCGAGGGGCTGTACGCGCTCACCTGGGTACCGCAGCCGGTTGTCGAAGCGGCACAGGGGAACTGGGAGCACTACGCCGACGTCGAGAACGAGTACGAAGAGGTGGTCACCACCGCGAGCGCCAAGGCCGTTGTGCTGCGCTTCGGCGGCGACACCACCGACGTGCCGGGCCCGGACGCGGTACGCGCCACGGTGACCACGGTGCTGCGGCGGGTACAGGACGTGCTCGCCGACGAGCGCAACACCGATGTCGGCCTCGTGGTTGTCACCAGCCACGCGGTCTCGATCGAAGGCGCCGAGGCGATCGGTGACCTGGCGGTGGCGCCGGTGTGGGGCTTGCTGCGCAGCGCGCAGGCCGAGCAGCCCGACCGTATCCAGCTCATCGACGTCGACGACGCGGACGACTACCGCGCCGCCGTCGCCGCGACGCTCGGCGGTTCCGAGGGGCAGGTCGCGTTCCGGCGCGGCGTGCCGCACGTACCCCGCCTCGCCCGTCCCGGCGCGGACAGCGCGGCCGGATCCGCCCTGGTCGGTACCCGGCCATGGCTGCTGACCTCGCTCGGCAAGGGCACGCTGCACGGCGACAACATCGTGCTGGTCGAGAATTCCGACAGCGAGCCCTTGCAGCCCGGTGAGGTGCGGGTGCGACTGCGGGCCTCCGGCATGAACTTCCGCGACGTACTGATCGTGCTCGGCATGTACCCGGACCCGGACGCGCCGATCGGCGGTGAAGGCGCGGGCATCATCGTCGACGTCGCCGACGACGTCACCGAATTCGCCGTCGGCGACAAGGTGATGGGCCTGTTCTCCGGACTCGGATCCACCGTCGTCTCCGATCAGCGCATGGTGGCCGCCATGCCCGAGGGGTGGACCTACGCGCAAGCGGCGGCCGTCCCCGCGGTCTTCGGCACCGCCTACTACTCGCTGGTCGATCTGGCGGGCGTGCGGGCGGGGGAGTCGCTGCTCATCCACGCCGCCACCGGTGGTGTCGGCATGGCGGCGACCCAGCTGGCCAGGCACCTCGGGCTCGAGGTCTACGCGACGGCCAGCGAGCCGAAGTGGAAGACCCTGCGCGAGATCGGCTACGACGACGCCCATATCGGGAACTCGCGCACCCTCGACTTCGAACAGAAGTTCCTGGCCGCGACCGATGGGCGCGGCGTGGACGTGGTCCTCGACTCGCTGGCAGGCGATTTCGTCGACGCGTCCCTGCGGCTGCTGCCGCGCGGCGGTCGGTTCATCGAGATGGGCCAGACCGACGTGCGTGATCCGGAGAAGATCGCGCAGGAGTATTCCGGTGTCGCCTACCGCGGATTCGTGCTGATGGAAGCCGGACCCGACCGGCTGCACGAGATCCTCACCGAACTGGTGGCGCTGTTCGCGTCCGGTGCGCTGGAACCACTTCCGGTCACCACCTGGGACGTGCGCCGGGCGCCGGAGGCGTTCCGCTTCCTCAGCCAGGCCAGGCACGTCGGCAAGAACGTGCTGACGATTCCGGCCCTGCTCGATCCCGAGGGCACGGTGCTCGTCACCGGCGGTACGGGCGTGCTCGGCGGGGAGATCGCGCGCCACCTGGTGCAGGCCAGGGGTATGCGTCACCTGTTGCTGACCAGCCGCAGTGGTTCGGCCGCGGCCGGTGCGAGCGAGTTGCGCGAGGAACTGATCGCGCTCGGCGCCGATGTCGAGATCGCCGCCTGTGACGTCGCCGACCGCGACGCGCTGGCAGCGCTGCTGACCGACATCCCGCAGGCCCACCCGCTGACCGCGGTCGTGCACACGGCGGGCGTGACCGATGACGCGGTGTTCGGGGCACAGACCCCGAAGAGTGTGGAGACCGCGCTGCGTCCGAAGGTCGACGCCGCCTGGAACCTGCACGAGGCCACCCGGGACCTCGGGCTGGCGGAGTTCGTGCTCTACTCCTCGGTCGCCGGTGTGCTCGGCGGTCCGGGGCAGGCGAACTACGCCGCCGCCAACGTCTATCTCGACGCACTGGCCCAGCACCGGCAGCGACTCGGATTGCCCGCGACCTCGATCGCGTGGGGACTCTGGGCGCAGGCCAGCGGCATCACCGCCGAGCTGTCGGACATCGACCGGGCGCGTATGCGTCGCGACGGCATGATCGGCATCGACACCGCCGACGGTGTGGTCATGTTCGACAACGCCCTGTCGACGGGTGCGGCGCTCACGGTGGCCGCGCGGCTCGATCTCGCGGCGATCAGGGCCGCGGGCGCCGATGATCCGACACTGCTGCCGCCGCCGCTGCGCGGTCTGCTGCGGGCCGCGCCTCGGCGTGCCGGTGGTGGCGCGGGGGAGGCGGGCGAGTCCTCGTCGCTGGCGAAGAGCCTGCTCGCGATGAGTCCGGTGGATCAGGAGCGCACGATGCTCAATCTGATCAGGTCGCATGCCGCCGCCGTGCTCGGGCACGATTCGCCCGACGAGATCGGGCCCGGCCAGGCGTTCACCGACCTCGGCTTCGACTCCCTCGGCGCGGTGGAGTTCCGTAACCGGCTCAAGTCGGCGACCGGGCTCAAGCTGACCACGACGGTGGTGTTCGACTACCCGACGCCGGCCATCCTGGCTCGGTACATGTGCGAGGAGATCGTCCCGGCCGACGCGGCCGCGGCGCGCATCCTCGCCGAGATCGACACCATCGCTTCGGGTTTCACGGCAGCGGCACTGAGCAGTGCCGAGCGGACCGATATCGCCGACCGCCTCGACGAACTCCTGCGCGCCGTGCGGGGCGAGGAAGACGATGCCGTGATCTCCGAACTCGGCAGCGCCGCCGACGACGAACTGTTCGAGTTCTTCGACAACGACCCCGCGAGCCTGGGGTAGGTCGGCCGCCGCCGCGTCCCGGGCGTCACAGCGGGCGGCAGCGGCACAGTTCGTCAATTCATCCCTGACCCGGCGTCGTCGACGAGACGGCGCCGGGTCGTCAGAAAGGAAATACCGACCTCATGCGAATGCGACATCATGGTGCCGCCGGAGTGATGCGCACTGCACCGGGAGTGTGGCGCCGACGACTGACGGTGCCGGGAACTCTGCTGGTGTCCGCGTTGGCGGTCATCACCAACGTGGTGGCGGCACCGACCGCCGTGGCGAAGCCGGGGGTGCCGATCGCGAGCGACCGCTGTACCGCCGCCCAGCGCACCGAATCGCTGCGGGCCGACCAGCAGCGCGTGTTCGACCTGCTCGGTCCGCTGCGGACGCTGAACGGCCCGGAGGATCTGGCGCCGCTGGCGGCCGCGGGCACCTACGGTCCCGACTCGCACGGCTGGGTGCAGTACGAGCGGATGGGTGTGGCGCTGCTCGACCTGAATCAGGCACTGCAGATCATCGGCAAGCAGATGCCCGGTATGAACCCGGGCCGCGACACCGTGGTCAGCGGCAAGCCCGCGGGGTTGTTCTACCGCTCACGACAGACCGGCTTCGACTATCACGACGCCGTGACGCCCGCGTTCCCGTACGACCTGGTCGGCTGGTTCTACGCCGGTGTCTACACCCCCGGTGAGACCCCGACCGAGGTGGGACTGTGCATGTTCCGCGGCGACTGGGCCTTCCACGAGCGTGGCGTGCACACCTTCCCCAAGTTCGACATGCACATGATGCCTCCGCAGGAGGACTACCTCGGTCAGAAGCGGGGCGACACCCCGCTGCCGGGTGGGTCGACGCCGTCCGGGCTGGTCCATCCGCGCGGCTGGGACGTGCACATCTTCCTCGACCCGACGAACCCCACGACGCCGGTGGCCTCGGACCTGAGCCCGTTCGGCGATATTCCCGGTGTGGTCGGCGGCATGGACACCGCGTTCCCGTACCCGGTCTGGCCGGACGAGCTCGCGGCCGGTGCCGATCCGCATCCGGTCACACCCGGTATGACCTCCGGGCACAGTCACAATTGATCGGAGTGCCAATGACACAGCCGGACAACGTCACCGTACTGATCGTCGGCGCGGGCGGGTGTGGGTTGTCCACGTCGATCTTCCTCTCCAATCTCGGCGTGGATCACCTGCTGATCGAGCAACGTGGCGAGACGTCGCGGCTGCCGAAGGCCCATTACCTGAGCCAACGGACGATGGAGCTGTACCGCCAGCACGGGGTCGCCGACGCGATCACCGCCGTCGGCGCGCCACTGGACAAGTTCGGCAAGGTGGTGTGGCAGACCTCGCTGACCGGCCGCGGCCCCTACGACGGCAAGGTGCTCTACGAACTCGACGCCTTCGGGGCGGGCTCGCTGAGCGAACGCTACGCGGGCGACAGCCCGGTCGATTCGACCAACCTGCCGCAGATCCGGTTGGAGCCGATCCTGCGTGAACTGGCGGAGCGGCGTGCGCCCGGTCGCGTCCGGTACGGGTGCGAACTGCTCGACTGGGTCGACGAGGGCTCGACGATCGTGGCCAGGCTGCGCGACGCCGACGGCGTGGAGTCGACGGTGCGCGCCAAGTACCTGATCGCCGCCGACGGCGGTCGCACCGTGGGCCCGAGGCTGAAGGTGAAGATGGAGGGGTGGCCGAAGTTCCACCAGGTCACGACGGCGCATTTCTCGGCCGACCTGTCGCGCTGGCAGCACGACGGCGCCCTGATCACCTTCTTCATCAACCCCGAACTCGCCGAGTTGTCCGGCGCGATGCTGGTGCAGATGGGCCCCACCTGGGGCAAGTTCTCCGAGGAATGGGGTCTGCACTTCACCGCGGCCGCCGACGATCCGGCCCGCACCCGCAAAGACGCTCTGCTGCAACGGATTCGCGATGTGCTCAAGGCGCCGGACCTGCCGATCACCCTGCACAAGGTGAGCAGCTGGACCGTCGACGCGGTGCTCGCGGCGAAGTACCGGGTGGGCAATGTGTTCCTGGCGGGCGACGCGGCGCACCGCATGCCACCGGCCGCGGGTCTCGGCCTGAACACCGCCATCCAGGACGGCCACAATCTGGCCTGGAAGATCGCGGCCGTGGAGTCGGGGCGGTCGCAGGCCTCCCTGCTCGACAGCTACGAATCCGAGCGGCGCCCGATCGGCCGGGACAATCTGGACTGGGCGCTGGGCATCCTGAAGAACACCGAGCTGATCACCGAGAACGCGCTCGGTTTCGGTCCCCAGGTGCCGCGGCTGGTGCGGCCCGCGTTCTTCCACGTGTACTTCGAGGATTCCCGTCGTGGCGCGACGACAAGGGCGCGCGCCGGTGAGGTGTTCCGCACCCACCGGGTCGACTGCCAGGCGCACGACATGGAACTCGGCCTTGCCTACGCCGAGGGGGCCCTCACCCCCGATGGCACCACGGCACCGCCGCGCGCACCGATGGGCGATATCTACCACCCCACGACGCGGCCGGGGCACCGGTTGCCGCACGCGTGGTTGGACAAGGACGGCACCCGGCTGTCGACCTTGGACCTGGTTCCCCGCGACCGCCCGGTGCTGCTGGTCGGTCCCGGGGGGCAGCCGTGGCTGGACGCCGCGCGTGAGTTCGGCGCCGACCCCGCCGACCCCACCGCCCCGTTCGTGGTCGCCGTGATCGGCGACGGCGGCGCCTATCGCGAGGACGGCGCCTGGTCGCGGGTCCGCGAGATCGCCGACGACGGGGCGATGCTGGTGCGCCCCGACCATCACGTGTGCTGGCGCAGTCTGAGCGGGAACGACAATCCGGCGGCCGCGTTGCGCGCCGCCTTCGCGAACATAGGAGCAAGTGGATGGCGATGACACGCCGACGCAACCGGGCCAACTGGCGAGTGCTGGCGATAGTTCCGCTGTTCGCGGGGTTCGTGGCGGTCACCGGTGGGTCTGCCGGGTCGGCGCCGGTCGGCGGTGGTTGCGGGGCAGACCACTGGGTGGCGACCTGGATGGCCGCGCCGTCGGATTCGGCGTCGCTCGGCGACTTCTCCTTCGATCCGATCACCTCGGTGGGTGACCAGACCTACCGCATGGTGATCACGCCGCATCGGGCGGGCGCGACCCTGCGCGTGCGTCTGACCAACCGGCTCAGCCCCGCCGAGGTGACCTTCACCTCGGTGACGGTCGGCAAACAGGCCGGGGGACCGCGGGTCTCGTCCGACTCGCTGCGGACGGTGACCTTCGACGGCGCGTCGTCGGTGACGGTTCCGGCGGGCGGCGACGTGGTCAGTGACCCGGTCGCCCTGTCGTTCGGTTCGTTCGAACCGCTGGCGGTGAGCGTCTACGTTCCCGGCAGCTCGCGCGCGCCGACCGAACATCTGCAAGGCATGGCGACCAGCTACTACGGTTCGCCGGGCACCGGTGACCGGACGCACGACCTCGGCGGTGGATCGCTGGACCGCACAACGACTTCGGTGCTGTACGTCTCCGGTGTCGACGTGCTCGCCCCGGCTTCGGTGTCGACGCTGGTGGCCTTCGGCGATTCGATCACCGAGGGTTTCGTCGGCAGCGGTTACTCCGAGGTGCCACAGTCACCGGCGGCCGTCGACCAGAATCTTCGTCCGACCGACTTCCTGCAACGTCGACTCGACGCCGCGGGAATCCCGGTCTCGGTGGTCAACTCGGGTATCTGGGGCAATCGGCTGCTCGACGACGCGTTCCGCACCGTGCCGCAACTCGGCCCACGTGGCCTGACCCGGATCCAGCCCGACGTGCTCGAGGTGGCCGGAGTCACCGACGCGATCGTCATGTTCGGCGCCAACGACTTCGCGATCCCCGAGTGGGCGACGACCGCGGAGATGATCGCCGGCTACACCGAGGCCGTGTACCGGTTGCGGGCCGCGGGCATCCGGGTGGTGCTCGGTACCAACCCGCCGCTGAAGTACTCGCTGCTGGCGGGCAATTTCGCACCGTTCGCCGATCAGCGCAGGGTCGAACTCAACGACTGGGTGCGCACACAGCAGATCGCTGACGGCGTCGTCGACTACGACGCGTTGCTGGCCGACCCGAACGCCGACGCGATCATCCTGTCGCAGTACCGGGGCCTGGACAACCACGTCGGCCCCGCGGGTTACGCCGCCATGGCCGACCTCATCGATATCGCCGCGCTGCGTGGCAGCGGCTGCGGCAACTAGGAGCGGTAGCCATGACGCCACACGACGACGAACTGGTCGAAGCGCTCCGTAGTTCGCTGCTGGAAGGCGATCAGCTACGCAGGCGCAACGATCAGCTCAGTGCCCAGCTGTCCGAGCCGATCGCCATCGTGGGCATGGCCTGCCGACTGCCCGGCGGCGCCGATTCGCCGGACCGGTGGTGGACGCAGTTGCTCGACGGCGCGGACAGCATCGGCGACTTCCCCGATGACCGGGGCTGGGTCGACGAACCGGACGCGCCGCCGTATCCCCATCTCGGTGGATTCCTCTATGACGCCATGGATTTCGATCCGGCGTTCTTCGGGATCTCGCCGCGTGAGGCGCTCGCGATGGACCCTCAGCAGCGGTTGCTGCTCGAGGTCGGGTGGGAGGCGATCGAGAGCGCGGGTATCGATCCGGTCAGTCTGCGTGGCAGCGAGACCGGCGTGTACGCGGGCGTGATGTACCACGATTACGCCGATCGCCTGCACACCGTGCCCGAACAGGTGGAGGGTCATCTGCGCACGGGCAGTCTGGCCAGCGTCGTGTCCGGCCGGGTCGCCTTCGCGCTCGGTCTCACGGGTCCGGCGGTGACCATAGACACGGCGTGCTCGTCGTCGTTGGTGGCGTTGCATACCGCGGCGCAGGAGTTGCGGCGCGGTGGGTGCTCGATGGCCCTGGTCGGTGGTGTCACCGTGATGTCGACGCCGAAGGTGTTCGCCGAGTTCGCGATGCAGGGCGGACTGGCCACCGACGGCCGGTGCAAGTCGTACGCCGCGGCCGCCGACGGGACCGGCTGGTCCGAGGGCGCGGCGGTCGTGCTGGTCGAAAGGCTGTCCGACGCTCGCCGTCTCGGCCACGAGGTGCTCGCGGTGTTGCGCGGCAGCGCGGTCAACCAGGACGGCGCGTCGAACGGGTTGACCGCGCCGAGCAGGGCGGCGCAGGAACGGGTGATCGGGCGGGCACTGTCGGCCGCGGGACTCACCGCCGACGACGTCGACCTCGTCGAAGGGCATGGCACGGGCACCAGGCTCGGCGATCCGATCGAGGTGCAGGCACTGCTGGCCACCTACGGGCAGGGGCGGACCCGTCCGCTGCTGCTCGGCTCGGCGAAATCGAATATCGGCCACACCCAGGCCGCCGCGGGCGTGGCCGGGGTGATCAAAGCCGTGTTGGCGATGCGTGGCGGTGTCGTCCCGCCCACGCTGCACGTCGATGACCGCACGCCGCACGCGGAGTGGGACAGCGGCGCGATCGAACTGGTCACCACGGCCAGGTCGTGGCCCGAGACCGGCAGGCCACGGCGCGCGGCGGTGTCGTCGTTCGGCATCAGCGGCACCAACGCGCACGTCATCCTCGAATCCGACACGGTCGGCGCCACAATCGGTGAACCGGTGCTCGTCGACCCGGCGGACGGCCCGCTGACACCGTGGGTCCTGTCCGGCAAGACCTCGGCGGCACTGCGCGCCAACGCCGCCCGGCTCGGCGAGGCACTCGCCGAGCACCCCGAACACGCGGCCGCCGATGTGGGTCTCAGCGCGGCGGTGAGCCGATCCCGGTTCAGCCACCGCGCCGTGATCCTGGGCCACGGCCGCGACGAGCTGGAATCCGGGCTGGCGGCGCTGGCGACGGATACCGAGTCCAGCGCGGTCCACCTCGGCTCGGCGGACTCCTCGACCCGGGTGGCGATGCTGTTCCCCGGCCAGGGCGCGCAGCGGGTCGGTATGGGTGCGACGCTCGCCGCGCGCTATCCGGTCTTCGCGTCCGCCTTCGACGAGGTGTGCGCGTACCTGGACGGCACACTGGGTCGATCCCTGCGCGAGCTCGTCATCGACGGCGCGGGCGAACCGGGGCTGCTCGACCGCACCGGTTACGCCCAGGCCGCGCTGTTCGCGACCGAGGTGGCACTGTTCCGGCTGATCGAATCATTCGGTGTGCGACCGGATTTCCTCGTCGGACACTCCATCGGCGAGGTGAGCGCGGCGTATCTGGCCGGGGTCTGGTCCCTGGCCGACGCCACCCGCCTCGTCGCGGCGCGCGGAACCCTGATGCAGTCGCTGCCCGAAGGTGGCGCCATGCTGTCGATCGCGAGCGACGAGCAGACCGTCGCGGCGCTGATCGCCCAGCGGTCCACGCAGGTCAGCATCGCCGCGGTGAACGCGCGCCGATCGGTGGTGATCTCGGGTGCCGAGGCCGCCGTCGCCGAGATCGCCGCGCACTTCGACGCGGCGTCGGTGAAACGCCTGCGGGTGAGCCACGCGTTCCATTCGCCGTTGATGGCGCCGATGCTCGACGAGTTCGCCGCCGTGTGCGCCGAGCTCACCTATCACGCGCCGAAGATTCCGGTGGTGTCCAACCGCACCGGCGAACGTGCCACCGCGGCGGAGCTGTGCTCGCCCGAATACTGGGTGGGCCATGTCAGCGACCCGGTGCGCTTCGCCGATGGGCTGAGCTGGTTGCGTGGATCCGGTCGGGTGGGCGTTTTCCTCGAGGTCGGGCCGGGTGCGGCGCTGTCGTCGCTGGTTCTCGCCGACGACGACGGTTCGTCGAACGCGGTCGTCGTGCCGTTGCTGCGCCCCGCGCAGGACGAGGAGTTGTCGGTGTACACCGCGCTGGCCCGCGCCTATACCGCCGGCGTCGCGGTGGATTGGGCCGGATTGCCCGCGCTGGCGGGCGGACGCCGGATCTCGTTGCCTACCTACGCGTTCGAGCACCAGCGCTTCTGGTTGCCGATCGAGGCCGGTGCCGGTGATGTGACCGCGTCGGGTCTGGACGCCGCGGCGCATCCGCTGCTCGGGGCGGAGATCTCGGTCGCCGACAGTGGCCGCGTCGTGCTGACCGGCGTGCTGTCGACCCGGACGCACCCGTGGCTGGCCGATCACCGGATCGACGGGCAGATCGTGGTGGCGGGCGCGGTGTTCGTCGAGTTGTTGTTGCGGGCGGCCGACAGCGTCGGCTGTGACCGCGTCGACGACCTGATCGTCGTCGCCCCGCTGACGCTGACCGGCGCCGAGGACGTGCGCGTCCAACTGATCATCGACGAACCGCAGGACGGCCGCTACCCGGTGACGGTGCACTCCGGCGCCGGTGCGGGCTGGCGGCGCCATGCCGAAGCGACCCTCAGCGCGGGCGGCGACCTCGGCGAGCGGGCCGCGACCGACACCGGCTCGGCGGCGTGGCCGCCCGAAGGCGCGGTGGCGGTCGAGACCGCCGACTTCTATCAGCGACTCGAGCGACTCGGCTATCAGTACGGACCGTCGTTCCGGGGTGTCCGTCAGCTGTGGCGCCGTGGGGACGACGTGTTCGCCACCGTCACCGCGCCCGACGACCTCGACACCACCCGGTTCCACCTGCACCCCGCGCTGCTCGACGCCGCGTTGCACGGCATGGTCGACACCGAACCCGGTGCGCCCCTGCGGTTGCCGTTCAGTTGGGAGGGCGTGCGGTTGCACGCGGTGGGCGGGTCGGTGCTGCACGTCTCCCTCACGGCGACGGCACCCGATCGTCTCCGGGTCACCGCCGACGACACCGCGGGCCGACCGGTGCTGTCGGTGGACGCCCTGCTGCTGCGCGAGTCGGCGGGATCCGACGAGCGGACCCGCTCGAGCGCGCATCCGCTCTACGCGGTGGAGTGGATTCCACTGCCCGCCGCCGTGCTGCCGAGTACGCCCGCGACGCCCGTGCCGAGCTTCGCCGACCTCGAGGGCGCGCGGAGCGCACCCGAGCACGCGGTCCTGGTCGTCGCATCACACGGCACCGACGAGCCCTCGGACGTGCGCGCCGCAACGGCGCTGGTCATGGACCAGGTCCAGCGGTTCCTCGCGACCGAACGCCTGACCGACACCACGCTGGTCGTGGTGACGCGCGGTGCGGTGGCGGTCGAGGTGACCGACACCGTCGACCTGCGCGGTGCGGCGATCTGGGGACTGTTGCGGTCGGCTCAGACCGAGAACCCGGATCGGCTGGTGCTGCTCGACCTCGGCCCGGACACCGTGCTCGATGACGCCGTCGCCGCGACCGTCGCGGCGGCCGAGCCGCAGGTGGCCTGGCGCGGGGCGAGTGCGTCGGTGCCGAGAATGATCCGTCATGACGTGATCGACATGGCCGACCCGATCCGGGATCCGCACTGGCGGTTGACGATCGGGGAGAAGGGCACGCTGACCACGATCGGTCTGAGCCGCCTCGCCGAGGATCCCGTTCCCGTGCTGGCCGCGGGGCAGGTGCGGGTGCGGATGCGGGCGGCGGGCATCAACTTCCGCGATGTGCTGATCAGCATCGGCATGTACCCGAATCCGGACGCCGTGTTGGGTGGCGAGGGCGCCGGTGTGGTCGTCGACGTGGCGCCCGACGTCACCGTCTTCGCGCCCGGCGATCGGGTGATGGGTCTGTTCGACGGTGTGGGGTCGACGGTGGTCACCGACTACCGCACGATCGTGCGGATCCCGGAGGGTTGGTCGTTCCATCAGGCCGCCTCGGTGCCGGTGGTGTACCTGACCGCGTACTACGGTCTGCTCGACCTGGCGAACTTGCGCGCGGGCCAATCCCTGCTGATCCACGCCGCGACCGGTGGCGTCGGCACCGCCGCTCGGCAATTGGCGAAGCACTGGGGTGTGCGGGTCTACGCGACCGCGAGTCCGGGCAAGCAGAACGTGCTGGTCGCGGACGGGTTGGCGCCGGAGCGGATCGCCAATTCGCGGACCCTGGACTTCGAGGAACAGTTCCGCGTCGCGACCGACGGGAACGGTGTCGACGTCGTCCTCGATTCGCTGGCGGGTGAATTCGTCGACGCGTCGCTGCGGCTGCTGCCGCGCGGCGGGCAGTTCGTCGAGATGGGCATGACCGATCGCCGCGATCCCGCCGCGATCGCCGCCGAGTACCCGGGTGTCGGCTATCACTCGTTCCTCATCACCGAGGTCGCGCCGGACCGCATCGCGCAGATGCTGGCCGAGATCGTGGCACTGTTCGACGCGGGCGCGCTCACCCCGCCGCCGGTCACCACCTGGGACGTGCGACAGGCCACGAGCGCGCTGCGGTTCGTGAGCCAGGCCCGCCAGGTCGGCAAGGTGGTACTCACCGTGCCGCCGCCGCTGGATCCCGGCCGCACGGTCATGATCACCGGCGGTGTCGGCACGATCGGCGCCGCGCTGGCACGACATGTCGTGGCCGAGTACGGAGTTCGACGGATCCTGCTGACCTCCCGGCGCGGTGCCGAGACACCCGGCGCGGCCGAACTCGTCGCCGAGCTGCGCGAAGGCGGCGCCGAAGCCGCGGTCGCCGCGTGCGATGTCGCCGATCGGGCCGCGCTGGCGGCCCTGCTCGACGGCATCGATCCCGAGCATCCGCTCGGTGCTGTCATCCACTGCGCGGGCACCGTGAGCGACGCGGCGTTCGAGAAGTTGACCATCGACGATCTGGACCGGGTGCTGCCCGCGAAGGTCGACGCCGCGTGGAACCTGTACGAGCTGACCCGTGACCTCGACCTGTCGGCGCTGGTCCTGTTCTCCTCGGCGGCGGGCGTTCTCGGCAACGCGGGCCAGGCCAACTACGCGGCGGGCAACGCCTATCTGGACGGGCTCGCGGTGCGCGCCGCCCGTTCCGCGGTGCCTGCGACGTCGTTGGCGTGGGGGCTGTGGTCCCAGAGCAGCGGCGTGAGTGGGCATCTGGCGCAGCGAGATCTGGACCGGATGGCTCGCGGTGGGTTCACGCCACTGTCCACAGCGGAGGCGTTGGGGATGTTCGACGCGGCGCTGTCGTCGGGCATGGCGGCGTCGGTGCCGTTGCGCATCGATGTCGCGGCGGCGAGGGCGTCGGCCACGGCCGGGTCGCCGTTGCCCGCGATGTTGAGTACGATCGTTCGTATGCGTCGCAGTGCGCAGTCGGCGCCGGTGCTGGAGAACACCGCGCTGCTGCTCGTGGGGCGCAGCGGCGCCGACCGGCGTCGGGTCGTGTCGGAACTCCTGGCACGACATGTGGCCACCGTGCTCGGTCGGGTGGCCGATGAAGCACTCGATCCACAACAGAGATTCGTAGACATGGGATTCGACTCGTTGACCACGGTCGAGCTCCGTAACCACCTGAAGAAATCGATGGGTGTCATGTTGTCGACCACCGTGATGTTCGACTATCCGACACCGTTTGCGCTCACCGAACACCTGTGTGGCCTGCTGGCATCCGATGCCGACCCGGTCGCGCCGCTGCTCGGCGAATTGACCGCCCTGCTCGACAGATTGGGCGGGGCCGATCCGTCGGACGCCGAACGCGATCGTGCCGTCGCCGGACTGCTCGACGCCGCGCAACGCCTGCGTGGCCCGCAACAACCCGACGTCGTCGGTGAACGGATCGATCTGGCCGACGACACCGCGATATTCGAGTTCATCGACAGCAACCCCGCGTCGGCATGATCCCGGCGCGCCGTCCACACTGAGCGAAGGAGCTTGCCTTGCCTGTTACCAGCCGTGAATGGCGTTTGATCGCCCGTCCCGCCGGAACCCCCACGCTCGCCGATGTCGAACTGGCCACGGTGACCCTGGCCGATCCCGCCCCCGGCCAGGCGCTGATCCGCAACGACTGGATGTCGGTCGACCCGTACATGCGCAGCCGGATGAACGCGGGCGACGGCTATCTACCGCCGTTCGATCTCGATGTGCCGCTGACCGGTGCCGCCGTCGGTACGGTGATCGCCTCGGCCAACGACGCGCTGCCGGTCGGCGCGGTCGTCAGCCACTTCGACGGCTGGCGCGAGTACACCCTGGCGGCCTGGGCGCAGCCGGTGGACGTGACTTCCGTTGCGCCGCAGGCGTATCTGGGCGTGCTCGGCACCACCGGGCTCACCGCCTACGTCGGTCTCACCGAGGTGGCGAAGGTGAGCGAGGGTGACGTCGTGTTCATCTCGGCGGCGGCGGGCGCTGTCGGTTCGGTGGCCGGTCAGCTGGCGCGCAAACTCGGGGCCAAGCTGGTGATCGGTTCGGCGGGCGGACCGGAGAAGACCCGAAAGCTGGTGGAGGAGTTCGGGTTCGACGCCGCGATCGACTACCGCGCCGGCGATGTGGCTGACCGGTTGGCCGCTGCCGCACCGGGCGGTATCGACGTCTACTTCGACAATGTCGGCGGCGAGCAGCTCGATGCCGCGCTCGGCGCGATCAAACCCCACGGCCGCGTGATCCTGTCCGGCTCGCTCGCCACCATCGACACCGACACCGACTCGCTGCCCCCCGGCCCGAAGAACCTGCCGTTGATCATCGGCAAGCGGGTGTCGCTGTTCAGCATGAACGCCGCCGACTACTTCGCGGTCCTGCCCGACTACCTCGCGCAGGCGAAGGGCTGGCTGGCCGACGGCTCGTTGAAGGCCGAGGAGACGGTGTTCGACGGGATCGAGAACGCGTTCGAGGCGTACTCGGCGATGATCCGCGGCGAGAACGTCGGCAAGACCGTGGTGTCGCTGTCCGAGTCGAACGCGAGCTGAGATGACCGACCCGGCGCCCGGATCGATGTCGGGGCGCACTGTCGTCATCACCGGTTCGACCAGCGGTATCGGCTATGCCGCCGCGGCGGCCCTCGGCGCCGCGGGCGCGACGGTGGTCGTGCACGGGCGTGATTCGCGACGGACAGCGGACGCGGCGCAGCAGTTGGGCGCCGCGGGCGCGGGCCGTTTCGTTCCGGTCGCCGCGGACCTCGGCTCGTTGAGCGGGGTGCGCGCGTTCGCCGAACAGGTCGGGGCGGCCGCGCCCGGCGGTGTGCACGTGTTGCTCAACAACGCGGGCGGCGGGTTCGCCGGCCGTGAGCTCTCGCCGGACGGGGTGGAGCGGTCGTTCGCCCTCAACCACATCGCCGTCGCGGCGGTGACACACCGGCTGCTCGCCGCACTGCGTGCCGGTGCCGAGTCGGCCGGGCTGCCGTCGCGGGTGATCGTGACGTCGTCGTTCATGGAGAAACGCGGCAACCCGAACCTGGACGACTGGTCCTACGAGCGGAAGTTCCGCCAGGTCGCGGCGTACTGCGACGCGAAACTGGCAGCCCTCGCCTACAGCTACGCGCTCGCGCGCCGCTGGGAGGGCTCCGGTGTCACCGTGAACGCGGCCGATCCGGGCGCGGTGGCCACCGGGTTCGGTGTGGCGGCGGGCGGAGTGTTCCGGGTGATCCAAACCGTGGGGCGCCCGTTCATGACCACTGCGCACGGCGGGGCCGCCCCGCTCGTCCGGTTGGCCGCCGATCCGGAGTCGGCACACGCCACCGGCGGTTACTACGACAGGAACGGGCTCGCCCGTTCGTCGTCGGCGTCGCGGGATCCCGAGTTCGGCGCCCGCGTCGTCGAGCGCACCGCCGGGGTTGTCGGCGTGGACTGATCTGCCGGGTGCGGAAACGAGAAACGGGGCCTGTCACCAGGCCCCGTTTCTCGTCTCCGTGGAATCCGTTCTCAGTGGGAATCTATCGTGGGCAGGTAGGCGCCCTGGTGGACGAGATGTTTCTGGACCGCGCCGACGGCGAGCGCCGCGGTGCGATCGGCGTAGACCGCGGCGGCGATGCCCGCGGCCTGTCCGGTGGCGAACGCGGTACCCATCACCCGCAGTGACGCCCCGGCGAGGCGGTCGGCGTCGACGACGCGGCCCGCGGCGAACAGGTTGACGGTGTCGATGCTCTGGAGCACGCCGAAAGGAATGTCGTAGAAGCCGTCGTCGTCGATGAACTCCCACTGCGGGAGAACCCCGGCGCCGGGGTGATATTCGATCGGCCAGGCGCCCAGGGCGATGACGTCCTCGGACCGGGCTCCGCCGCGGACCTCGTCCACCGTCAGCTGATAGGTGCCGACGACGTGGCGCGACTCCCTGGTGCCGATCTCGGGACCGGTGCTCACGATATAGGCGCGCTCCCACCCCGGGATGGCGCGCAGCGCGGTGAGATAGTCGCGCGCCTGGATCCGCGCGTGGGTCTGCGCGCGGGTCGACTGCCCCACGTCGCGGGCGTCGTATCCCTCGTCCACGACGTAGGTGATGACGTCACCCGACACCGGCAGACGCGCGACGAGTCCGCGTTCGGCCAACAGCGGAGCGCCACCGGACTTGGCGGCCCGGATGGCCGCCGACAGCGTGTCGCGGGCGATGTCGGCATCCGCCGCGATACCACCGAAGCGGACGCCGAGCGTGCCGTTCTGGACGAGTCCGTCGTTGCCGTAGCGCACCGTGGCGCCGCCGAACGTCGCCAGATCGGCCTCGCCGGTCGCATCGACGAACGCGGCCGCGCTGATCTGCCGAACACCCTGATGGTTCGCGACGCGAATCGACATGATCTGGCCCGCATCACGATCGGCGGCGACGAGCTGGCTGTCGAGATGGACCTCGACTCCCGCCTCGGCACAGATCCGGTCGAGGACCACCTTCACCGCTTCCGGATCGAAAACGACGGCGACCGAGGTGAATCGGGTCGGCGGGGTCACCGCGTCCATGGCCCGCAGGCCCGCCAACACCTCGTCGGCGATGCCGAACACCACCTGCCGCGGTGGGTCCGCCCTGGTGTAGATCCCGCAGTAGGTGAGCACATTGCGCAGCGTGGCCGCCCCGCCGAGACACGGACCACGTTCCACCAGCAGCGTTCTCGCACCCGCCCGGCCGGCGCCGACGGCGGCGGCCACCCCGGCGGATCCGCCACCGACCACGACGACGTCGTATTCGTGATCGTTCACGCCACGGTCCTGTCGTTGTCGCCGCGAGCCATCCGGATCAGTTCGGCCGCCGACATCGACGCGATCGCGGCGGTGCCCGGGTCGGCCACCTCGGCGAAGCGGTCGGGGGCGGACGGTTCGTGGCTCGCCGGTGGGTCGGCCAGCCGCAACACCGAATCGAGCAGTCCGACCTCGCGCAGTCGCTGGATCGGTATCCGGGCCAGCATCGCTCGCACGGTGTCGTCGGACAGTGCTGTGGTGGAGGGGATCTCGGCCGCGAGCCGTTCGTCGAGGTGGGCGGCCACGTCATCCGGTGTCGGATGGTCGAAGACCAGGGTGGCGGGCAGGCGCAACCCGGTCGCCGCGCCCAACCTGGTGCGCAACTCCATCCCGGTGAGCGAGTCGAAACCGAGTTCCTTGAATGAGCGATCGGTGTCGACGGTCGAGTCCGCGGCGTGGCCGAGGACGGTCGCGATGGTGTCGCGCACCAGATCACGCACGTATTCGCGGCGGCTGTCGGAATCCATCGTCGCGAATCGGGCGGACAGGGCCGCCGGATCGGCGTCGGCGGAGTCGTGTCGCCGGGTGGCGCCCGCGCCGATGTCGGTGCGCCGACGCGGGCGGATCAGGTCGCGCAACGGCGGTGGCGCACCGGCCCGATCGAGTGCGGCGGCGTCGAGTGCGACCGCGGCCAGGAAGGTCTCCTCGCGCTCGCACGCCGCGTCGAACAGGCGCAGCCCCTCGGTGTCGGACAGCGCGACGATGCCGGTGCGCGCCATACGGGCGTGATCGGTCGCGTCGAGGTGGCCGGTGATGCCGGTCCGACGGGCCCACAGCCCCCAGGCCAGTACCGTCGCGGGCAGCCCTTCGGCGCGGCGTCGACCGGCGAGGGCGTCCAGGTAGGCGTTCGCGGCGGCGTAGTTGCCCTGACCGGCCGCGCCGAGGACGCTCGCGACCGACGAGAACAGCACGAACGCGGCCGGATTCAGCTCGCGGGTCGCGTTGTGCAGGTTCCACGCTCCGTCCACCTTGGGACGCAGTACCCGCTCGAACTGTTCGGGTGTCAGCTTGTCGATCAGGCCGTCGTCGACCACACCGGCCGCGTGCACCACCGCGAGGAGGGGGTGCTCGGCCGGGATCGTCGCGATGGCCGTCGCCAGGGCGGCACTGTCGGTGACGTCGCAGGCGGCCGTGGTGACCTGTACCCCGCGGGCCGTCAGCTCGGCGGTGTCGATGGCGCCGCGGCTCAGCAGCAGCATATGCCGGACCCCGTGCTCGGCCGCGAGGTGTCGTGCCACCAGCCCGCCGAGGCCGCCGCTCGCACCGGTGATGAGCACGGTGCCCTCGGAGTTCCATACCGGCGCGCCCTGCTCGGGCTCGGCCACGCGTCGCCGCGCGGGAACCAGTCGTGGAGCGAGGAATCGGTCGGCGCGGACCGCGATCTGGGGTTCGCCGTAGGGCAGGGTGGCCGGTTCGCTGTCCAGCACGTCGACCAGGACGAACCGGCCGGGATGCTCGGTCTGCGCCGAGCGCACCAGACCCCAGACGGCGGCGCCGCCCGGATCGCCCACGCTCTCCGTACCGACGGCGACGGCGCCGCGGGTACGGATGGTCAGGACCGCGGATTCCTCCTCGACCAGCCATGATCGCAGCCGGTCCAGCGTCGCGGCCAGCGCGAGGCGGACCCCGGCCGGCGTCGGATCGGTCGCGGGCACATCGAACCAGGTCGGCGCCGCGCCGGTGATATCGGCGGCGCGGCCCTGCCCCGCGCCCGCGGTACCGGGCAGTTCCACCCAGGAGAGCCCGAACAGCGAGTCGACGGTGCCCCCGGTCGCCGCCCGTCCGGCGGCCGCCCTGAGCATGTCCGGGTCGACGGTCCGCAGCACCAGCGCGGCCGCGGTCAGTACCGGCCGATCGGCGGTGTCGAGGATTTCTACGGTCGAATGGTCGTCGACGATGCCGAGCCGGGCCCGCAGCGGTCCGGGTTCCGGCACGCGATGTAGTCGAATACCGCGCCAGGAGAAGGGAAGTCGTGTTCGCTCGGCGTCCACCGAGGCGAGCGGGTGCAGCGCGGCGTCCAGGATCGCCGGATGGACGTGGTATCCGCCGCCGTCCACCTCGGGGGCGAGCACGACATCGGCGAACAGGTCGTCGCCGCGGGTGAAGAGCGCGGTGGCGCGGAAGGCCGGACCGTAGTGGAAACCGGCCGCCGCGAGTTCCCGGTACCGCGCGTCGACGTCGATCGGCTCCGCGCCCGTGGGCGGCCGATCGCGCACCGCCGTCGGACCGGTCGCGTCGTGTGCCCGGCCGTCGGCGCCGAGGGTGGCCTCCACATGGCGCGTCCACGCCTGGGCCGCGTCGTCGCCGACGCGGGAGTGGATGGTCAGCGATCGGGTGCCGTCGGGCTCGGGCGCGCCGACCACGGCCTGCAACGACAGCGTCGCGTGCGCGGGCACGATCAGCGGCGCCACCACCGTGAGCTCGTCGACGGAGCCGAGCTCGTCCCGGCCACACCAGCTCGCGGCGAACAATGCCATGTCGACGAAGGCGGTCGCGGGCAGCAGCGCGGCGCCGTGGACGACGTGGTCGTCGATCCACGGGCAGGTATCGCGCGAGAGCGACCCGGAGAACAGCACCGCGTCGTCGGCCAGCGCCATCGCGCGGTCGAGCAACCGGTGCCCGGTCGCGGTGGCGCCGGGCAGTTCGTCGGAGTCCGCGTCGAGCCAGTACCGGCGCCGTTGGAACGCGTGCGTCGGCAGCGGCACCGGATCGGTGCCCGCGGGCTCGGGATACCAGTCGACCGGTGTTCCGGCGGCGAACACGGTCGCGAGGCCCGCGATCACCGCGTCGGTCTCGTCGCGTCGTCCGGGCAGCAGCGGCGCCGTGGTCACACCGGTCTCCCCGGCGAACGCCTCTCTGGCCAGTGCCGTCAGGGTGGTTCCCGGTCCGATCTCGAGGAACATGCGCACATCGCGCTCGGCGTGCAGGCCGGTGATCCCGTCGAAGAAACGCACCGGCCTGCGAACCTGCGCGGCCCAGTACTCGGGCGTGCACAGCACCGCCGGATCCGCGATCGCACCGGTCAGGTCGGACACCAGGGGAATCCGGGGCGGGTGGTATTCGAGACGGCGGCAGACCTCGGTGAATTCGGCCAGCATCGGATCCATCAGTGGTGAATGGAACGCGTGCGCCACCCGGAGCCGTTTCGTGCGACGTCCCAATGTCTCCAAGGTGGCGGCGATCTCGTCCACCGCCGCATCGGTGCCCGAGAGCACCACGGAGGCCGTGCCGTTGATCGCCGCCACCGACACCGCGTGTTCGCGGCCGACCAACAGCGGCGCCACCTTGTGCTCCCCGGCCGCCACCGCGAGCATCGCGCCACGGCCCGGCAGGCTGTCCATCATGCGCCCGCGCGCGAACACCAGCTGTGCCGCGTCGGCCAGGCTCCATACGCCTGCCAGATAGGCGGCGGTCAGTTCGCCGATGGAATGCCCGATCAGGAAATCGGGTCGCAGACCGAAGGATTCGGCCAACCGGTAGAGCGCCACCTCCACCGTGAACAGCGCGGCCTGGGTGTAGCCGGTGCGGTCGAGGCGCTGCGCGGCCTCGGTGCCGGGCTCGGCGAAGATCACTTCGGCCAGCCCGATGCCGTCGAAGTGCCGATCGAATTCGGCGCATATTTCGTCGAAAGCCGCCGCGTAGGTGGGACTTGTCGCATAGAGCGTGCGAGTCATGCCGTTGCGCTGGGCGCCCTGGCCGGGGAACATCACCGCGATCCGACCTTCGTGGGCGACGCCGCGCACGACACTGGGGGATTCGCCGCCGACCGCCAAGGTGTCCAGACCGGCGAGCAACTCGCCGCGGTCGCGTCCGAAGATCACGGCGCGGTGCCCGAATATCGACCGGGTGGCGGTGAGCGCGCGGCCGGTCGGGGTGGGGGCGAGGTCGGTGCGCGCGCGGACCCACTGCGCGAGCCGTCCCGCCTGGCCGGCGAGGGCCGCGTCGGATTTGGCCGACACGACCCACGTCGCCAGCGGCGAGGCTTGCTCCCGTGCGGCCGGTGTCGAATCCGGTTGTGCCGGTGCGGTTTCCGGGGCCTGCTCGACGATGACGTGGGCGTTGGTCCCGCTGATCCCGAACGACGACACCCCGCCGCGCCGTGGCCTGCCGGTCTGCGGCCACGCCCGGCTCTCGGTGATGGGCGCTACGGCGCCGTTCGCCCAGTCGACGTGCGGTGTCGGGGCGTCGACGTGCAGCGTGGCGGGCACAGTCGAGTGCCGGATCGCCATGATGGTCTTGATCACGCTCGCGACGCCCGCTGCCGCCTGGGTGTGTCCGAGGTTGGATTTCACAGATCCCAGCCACAGCGGCTCGGCGTCGCGTTCCCCGCCGAACACGTCGAGCAGGGCGCGGACCTCGATGGGATCGCCGAGGGTGGTACCGGTGCCGTGTCCGTCGAGCATGTCGATATCGCCGGGCTGTACACCCGCGGCGCTCAGCGCCTGCCGGATCACGCGCTGCTGGGCAGCCCCGTTCGGCACCGTGAGTCCGGTGGACGCGCCGTCGGAATTCACCGCGGATCCGCGCAACACCGCCCATACCCGATGACCGTTGCGGAGCGCGTCGGAGAGGCGTTCCAGGACGAGCAGGCCGACACCTTCGGAGAATCCGGTGCCGTCCGCGCCTGCCGCGTACGCCTTGCAGCGACCGTCACGGGCGAGCCCGCGCTGGCGACTGAACTCTACGAAGCTCGACGGGGTCGACATCACGGTCACCCCGCCCGCCAGTGCCAGTCCGCACTCGCCGCCGCGCAGCGCCCCGATCGCCTGGTGCATCGCCACCAGCGACGACGAGCACGCCGTATCCACTGTCACGGTGGGCCCGGTGAACCCGTAGACGTAGGACAGACGACCCGACAGCACACCGCTCGCGCTACCGGTGCCGAGCTGGGCTTCCAGTTCACCGGGCACGGTGCGCAGCCTGCTGGCGTAGTCGTGGTACATCGCGCCGACGAACACACCGGATTCGCTGCCGTGCAGCTGCGCCGGGTCGAGGCCCGCGTGTTCGAACGCTTCCCACGACACCTCGAGCAGCAGCCGTTGCTGCGGATCCATCGCCAGTGCCTCGCGTGGTGCGATGCCGAAGAAGTCGGCGTCGAAATCGAGGGCGTCGTCGAGGAATCCGCCGGTGCGGGCATAGACGGTGCCGGGATGATCGGGATCGTCGTCGAACAGCGAATCCAGTCGCCAGCCGCGGTCGTCGGGGAATTCCGACACCACATCGGCGCCGGAGTTCACCAAGTCCCACAGGTCGTCCGGCGATTGGATGCCACCGGGATAGCGGCAGCCGATGCCGACGACGGCGATCGGTTCACTGCGTGCGGCTTCCAACCGGTGCAGGTCGTCCTTGGTCCGCAGTAGTGCGCCCGCGGTGCGCCGCAGATAGTGCCGCAGCGTTGTCTCGTCGGTCATCGACAGGTACCTCTCAGGCCGGGATCGGGGTACTCAGACCGATCCGAGTTCAGCGTCGAGCAGGATGAACAATTCGGAATCGGATGCTTCGGCTACGGGGTCCGGTCGGGTCAGCGTGGTCATCGCGGCTTCGGTCGTCGCGAGACTATTGAGCGAACTACGCAGCCGGATGCGGAGTTCGGTGCGCAGCGCGTCACTCGGCGGGTCCTGCCGGACCACCCGCTCGAACTCGGTCAGGTGCTCGAGGGCGGGGGAGCGGCGGACTTCGGCGGCCAGTTGGGTTTGCAGGTGCTTCACCAGGGCGCCGACCGTCGCGTGATCGAAGACCACGGTGGTCGGCAGGCGACGACCCAGTGCGACGCCGAGCCCACGGCTCAGCTCGACCGCCGCGAGTGAACTCAACCCGAGGTCGTCGAAGCGGTCCTGTGCCGTGAGCGTTGCGGGCGCGGCGTGCATGGTGCGAGCGATGCTCGCGGTCACCAGGTCGAAGACCGCGCGGCGCTGCTCGTCGGGCGGCAGGGAAGCCAGGGTCCGCAATCCGCCCGCGCGTTGCTCCGACGCGGTGCCTGCTGTTCGCGCGGACCCGTCGGCTGCCGCTTCGCTGAAGCGTTGTTCGTCGCCCTCGGCGAGCATGGCGCGGATATCGACCTTGTCGATCTTGCCCATCGCGTTGCGGGGGATCGTCTCGGCGTGCACCACGCGGGTCGGCAGTTTGTACCGGGCCAGCTCGGTCCGGGCGAAGCGGCGCAGTTCGGCCAAACTCGGCTCGACCCCTTTCCGGCACAGCACGATCGCGACGACACTCTCACCCTCGTGCGGGTCGGGCACGCCGACCACCGCCACATCGATGACGCCGGGAAAGTGACCGAGCACCTGCTCGACTTCGGCGGAGTACACGTTGTCCCCGCCCACGATGATCATGTCCTTGAGCCGGTCGACGAGGTAGAGGCAGCCGTCGTCGTCGAGATAGCCCACGTCACCGGTGTGGAACCAGCCATCCGCGTCGAACGAGGCGGCGGTGGCGGCGTCGTTGTTGCGGTAGCCCCCCGCCACGGTCGGACCGCGAAGGCACACCTCGCCGCGGGCGCCCGGCTCGTCGAGAACGACTCGGCTCGTCGTGTCGATCACCCGGATCTCGATGTAGGGCAACGGCAGTCCCGCCGAAGCAGGCGCGGTCGCGGCCTGCTGGGCGGGCAGACAGGTCGCGAACAAGGTCTCGGTCAGGCCGTATGCCTGTTGCAGGGTGACGCCGCGATCGAGGTAGCGGCCGATGAGTTCGGCGTGTGCCGGGGCTCCCGCGGTGACAGCGGTGCGCAGCGCCGACAGGTCGGCGTCGGCGAATTCGGGTACCGCGGCCGCCGCCGCGAACATCGCGGGTACCGCGAACACCGTGTCGACCCGGTAGTCGACCAGGTCTGCCAGCAGATGCGCGGGCTCGAAGTCCCGGCGCAGCACCACCGTTCCGCCGCGCAGCAGGGTGCGCAGGGTGAAGCAGCCGAACGGCGCGGTATGGAACAGCGGTGCCACGACCAAGGTGATGTCCCCTGGCATCGCGGGTGCGACCATGTCCAGGTTCACGCCGTTCCACCAGAGGTTGCCGTGGGTGAGTTCGACGCCCTTGGGACGGCCGGTGGTGCCCGAGGTGTAGGTGAGCATCGCGACCCGGTCCGCGTCGCAGCGCAGCGGGGTCGACCGGTCGTCGGCGAACTCCTCGGAGGGTGTGTGGTCGGCGAAGGCGGGGGAGGCGGTCGGACCGTCGAGAACCGGATCGCCGGGCGCCCACAGCAGTCGCACCCGGTCGTCATCGGTCTCGGCCAGTGCTTCGGCCACGATCTGTCGATGTCCGGGCTCCACGATCAGCGAATGCGGGGCGCAGTCCTCGAGGATCAGCGCGACCTCCGGCGATGTCAGCCGCGAGTTCACCGGCACGAAAACCGCGCCGATCCGCGCCGCGGCCAGGAAGGTGGTCAGAAAGGCGAGGCTGTTGCCGCCGAGATAGCCGATCCGATCGCCTTCCACCGCACCGCTGTCCGACAGCGTGGCGGCCAATCGCCTGGACTGTGCCGCGACCGCGGCGTAGCTGTAGGTAGCGCCCTCGTACACCATCGCGACCTGTTCGCCACGATTCCTGGCCAGCTCGTCGACGCGCGCGGCCGGACTCAGATCGCTGCTGAACGGTGACCCGTGAAATGGCATCACTAACTCCTTTGTCGGTCTCGGCTCAGGCCGAATCGAGCAGGGTCGCGAAAACATCCACCGGAAAGCCCGCCGCGGGGCCGCCCACCCGCGTCGCGAACTCGGCGATGCCCGCGAGGTGTCGTGGACCGAGTCCGAAATCGAGTGCGTCGGTGTAGTACCGGCGCAGGGTCGCGGCGTCGAACTCCTCCCAGCGAGCCAGGCGTTGGCAGAGCTCGTCCATCTCCGACATGGCGATGTCGCGGGCGGCGAGCAGGTCGGCGTGGACGCGGCGGACGGTTTCGGGTTCCCGCTCGGCGAAGTCGCGCCGGGCCGCGATCACCGCGAACACGAAGGGCAGTCCGGTCCAGTCCCGCCACATCTGCCCGAGGTCGTGCACCAGCAGTCCCGCGGCGGGAGCGTCGAACAGCGCGGCGCGCAACGCCATGTCACCTATCAGCACCGCGGCGGGCGCCTGCGCCAGCATTGTTTCCAGGTTCGGCGGACTCACGAAATACTCGGGTTGGACCCCGATGTGTTCCGAGAGGAGTAGTTTCGTCAGCCGCACCGATGTCCTGCTGGTGGAGGTGAGCGCGACTCGTTGCCCGTCGAGCTGATCGAGCGGAATCTTGCTCACGATCAGACAGGACATGACCGGGCCGTCGCAGCCGATCGCGATATCGGGCAATATCACGAGTTGGTCGGAGTGGCTCAGGAACTCCATCAGGCTGATGGGCCCCATGTCGAGATCGTCGGCGACCAGTGCGTCGCTGAGGTTCTCCGGCGTGTCGCGGACCAGATCCAGATCGATGAGATTGCCTGTGCGAGCGAGCCCCCACAGGATCGGCAGCCAGTTCAGGAATTCGATGTGCCCGACCCGTGGCCGTCGCTGACCGGGGGATCCACCGCGGGAGGACCGGTTTGTCGAGCCGGCACCGGAGATTGCGCGCATGACCTCACTGTCGCGTGATCGGTGAGGTGTGCAAACCCCTAGGCGTCCCCTAATGGGCTTGTTACCGGCCATGCCGCATCAACCCGGCCGGCCGGATGGTCCACCTCGACATTCCGTCGGAAGATCCGTATCGGCGTTCCGTCGACAAGCCTCGGCTCTCGGTGATTCGGCTTGTGCGCGTGATCTATTCACGGTGAATGCAACCGGTGTCAGTACGGATACGGCGTCGGTACTGTGCGGGCTCTCGGTGAGGAACGCAAGGAGTTCACCATGTCGCACACACCGCCCGAAGAACGTCGGGGGCGCTTGTTCGTCTGGAACGAGGATTGGCTGGCGGCTGTTGTCGGTCTGGTTCTCGTCGCGTTGGTCCTGGTCGGGGCCGTGCCCGAATGGTTGGTGCCCTGATGTCGGGGCAGGTTCCCGGTGGGCGAGAGCCGGTGCGCGGCGAGGAGGGGACCACCGTGGTGACCGGTGCGGAGTCGGGGGCCGGTGCTGAGCCGGAAACCGCTTCGGTGGATGTGCGGAAAGCGCAGGTCGGCGCCGACAGCGGCGATGCCGACGGTAGTGCTTCGGTGTCGGAAAACGCTGCGCTGCACGGGGGATCGCGGGGGACGATCTCGTGGATCGTGGCCGGTGTCGCGGTGGTGCTGGTGCTGGGAGCGCTGACCAGGTACCTCGAGATCCACGTGCCGCGGTGGGCGCAGGACACACCGTTGCGGCGGGTGGCGAAATCGATCGAATATCCGGTGTACGCGATCGCCATCGGACTGATCGGCAATGTGATCCTGACGAAACTGTCTCTGCGGGAGCGGCTTTCGAAGGGATTTCGGACGGAATTCTTCATCAAGACCGGCGTGGTCCTGCTCGGCGCTTCGATCAACCTGAAAATCCTGGTGACGGCGGCGGGACCGTCCATCGTGCAGGCGCTGCTGCTGATCACCATCGTCTTCGGGTTCACCTGGTGGTTCGGCGGGGTGCTGGGACTGGACGACAAATTGCGCGCGTTGCTGTCCTCGGCGGTATCGATCTGCGGTGTCAGCGCGGCGATCGCGGCGGCGGGCGCGGTGCAGGCCCGGCGTGAACAGATCGCGTACGCGGCGTCGCTGGTGATCATCTTCGCGCTGCCGTCGATCTTCCTGTTGCCGTGGCTGGCCGATGTGTTCGATCTGTCCGACGAGGTCGCGGGCGCGTGGATCGGGGGCAATATCGACACCACCGCCGCGGTCGCCGCCGCGGGCGCGATCGCGGGGGAGGAGGCGTTGCAGATCGCCACGATCGTGAAGACCACGCAGAACGCCCTGATCGGCGTCGTCGCGATCGCGCTCACCGCGTATTTCACGTTGCGCGTCGAACGGGTGGCGGGCGGCGCGCGCCCCTCGCCGCGTGAATTCTGGAATCGGTTCCCGAAATTCGTGCTGGCCTTCATCGCGGCGTCGGTGATCGGCACGCTGTATCTGCAATCGGTGGACAAGAAGACCGGCGCGGCGCACATCGCGATCGTCAACGATCTGCGCACCTGGTTCCTGATCTTGGCCTTCGTCTCCATCGGCCTGGAATTCTCGCTGAAGGGACTGCGGGACGCGGGCTGGCGTCCGATCGCGGTCTTCGGTTCGGCCGCCGTGGTCAATCTCGCTGTCGGCCTGGGTCTTTCGGTGCTGCTCTTCCACAACTTCACTGTCTGACCCGCGCCGCGACGGGAACGACGCGTGACCGCCCGTCGGACGCCGACGGGCGGTCGTTCTCCGTCGGCACGGCGGGGCAGCGATAGGGTTCCGAGCGTGTCGCACGCCATCACCGCGCTTCTCGTACCGGGACGATTCGACGCGGACGCGGCCGCGGAATGGGATCTGGTGCCGGTGTCGCTGCGCGAGAACCTGACCCTGTTCCACCTGACGCACTACTACACGGCGTACCGGCAAGCGGAACGGGGGATCACCGAATATTTCGACCTCCCCTCCGACGCGCCCGGCATCTTCCCCCGCGAAGCGGTCACGGCCACGATCGCGGCGCGACTGTGTGACCGACCCGATCCGACGTTCGCCGTGGTGTTCACGGACTATTTCGCGGGAAACGGAAGTCAGTGGGCGGTCGTCGCCGTCGACGGCGGACCGGCGCGCTCGGTGCGCGCCATCAACGAGGCCCTGCGCGCGCTCGGCGTGCTCGCGGCCCCCGGCTCCGACGAATTCGACACCGTCGGGCTGGCGGCCCACCGATCCACCCCCGAATACCTCGAGCGGTACATCGACCTCTGTGACGAACTCGGGGTGTGATCGGCCCGCGCCTTCAGTCCGAAACCGCTTCCGCCAGCGTCTCGTCCGGTGATTCGGTCGCCCCGTCGGACGGCCAACCGGGATACGGCGGCGGCGTGCCGCCGTATTCGGGGCACAGCGGTTTGTAATCGCAGTACGAGCACAGCCAACTGGTGCTCGGCGGGAAATCGCCGGTGCGCCCGGCTTCGGTGATGGCCGCCCACAGCGCCGAGAGGGTGCGTTCGAAACGCAGCAGTTCCTCCACCTCCGGCGCGTAGGTGAGTACCTGTTCGTCGGCCAGATAGATGAGCCGCAGCTGGGCGGGCAGGATCGCGCGGGTGCGCAGCACGACCAGGGCGTAGAACTTGAGCTGGAACAGGGCCTTGGTCTCACTGGTCGGCCCCGGCGCGCGACCGGTCTTGTAGTCGACGACCCTGAGCTGACCCGTCGGGGCGACATCGATGCGGTCGATGAAACCGCGCAGCAGCACCCCGTCGTCGAGTTCCACCTCGACCCCGGCCTCCCGCGATTCCGGATCGAAACCGGTCGGATCCTCCAGTCGGTAGTAGCTCTCGACCAGGGCGCGCACTTCGGCGAGGAATCCGTCGAGACCGGAGTCGGCGAACAGTTCGGTGATCTCGGGGCGGTCGGCCAGTACCCGCTCCCAGGCCGGGACGACGAGGGTGTCGGCGCGCTCGGGCGCCCGGTCCGCGGCGGGCAGTCCGAACAGGTCCTCCAGCACGGCGTGCACGACCGTCCCGCGCACGGCGTGACGGGTGGGCGGTTCCGGAATCCGATCGATCGCGCGCAGTCGGTACTTCAGCGGGCACTGTTTGAAATCCATTGCCCGCGAGGGCGACAGCGCGGGGCGTTGCCGGACCCGGGCAGGCTCGGGCGCCGAGGACATCTCGTCGTCGGCAGGGGGCGTGGACACGGGCGCTGGCATACCTGGCAGGCTATCCGGCGGTACCGACACCGCGGCGCGAACGGCGGTCGCTGCGTGAGCACGCAGGCCGCGCTCGCGCCGACAGCACCTTCACGCCAGCGAAACGGAGATTCATGACGGCCAGACGGACCGGGCCATTCACCATCGGTGACCGGGTGCAGCTGACCGATGCCAAGGGGCGCCTCTACACGGTCGTCTTGGAGCCGGGTAAGGAATTCCACACCCACCGCGGCGGCATCAAGCACGACAACCTGATCGGCGCCGACGAGGGCACCGTGGTGAACTCCACGAACGGCACACCGTATCTGGCGCTGCGTCCGCTGCTGATCGACTACGTGCTGTCCATGCCGCGCGGAGCCGCCGTGATCTACCCGAAGGACGCCGCGCAGATCGTGCACGAGGGCGACGTTTTTCCCGGCGCGCGGGTGATGGAGGCCGGCGCGGGCTCCGGCGCGCTGACATGTTCGCTGTTGCGCGCGGTCGGCCCCGAAGGCGAGGTGATCTCCTACGAAATCCGCGACGACCACGCCGAGCACGCCGTGCGCAACGTGGAGACCTTCTTCGGCGAACGTCCGGCTAACTGGTCGCTCACTGTCGGCGACGTCGCCGACTACGACGGCGAACCGGTCGATCGGGCGGTGCTGGACATGCTCGCGCCGTGGGACGCGCTGCCCGCGGTCGCCAAGGCGCTGGTGCCGGGAGGTGTCCTGATCGTCTATGTGGCGACCGTCACACAGTTGTCGCGGATCGTCGAGGCATTGCGCGAACAGGAATGCTGGACCGAACCGCGTTCCTGGGAGTCGATCGTGCGCGGTTGGCACGTGGTCGGCCTCGCGGTACGCCCCGAACATCGTATGCAGGGCCATACGGCCTTCCTGGTGAGCGCGCGACGCCTCGCCGAGGGAACGGTGACCCCCAAGCCTCAGCGTCGGCCCTCGAAGGGCTGAAGCCCCGGGCCCGTGCGTGCCGGTGGGCGCGCACGGGCCGATGCGACTACGGCATACAGGGCGCCTGGGCGAACCCGAGCAGCACGCAGGTGCTCGCGTCGGAGAGCTTCCACTTGCCGCCGACCTGCTGCCAGGTCAGGGGCATGGGCGGAGCGTCGCCGTTCGGCGAGCTGATGACGACCTGCGCGGTGGCGGTGTCGCCGGTGACCTTCACGTCGCTGACCACGAACTTCAGCGTTCCGTAGCCCGCGAGAGCCTTGGTCATGGTCTCGATGTTGGTGGCCCGCTTCTCGCCGTCGACGACGATCGCGACCTTGTCCTGGGTGGTCTTGGCCGGGTCGGACAGAATCGCCAGCGTGGTCTGCAACTCCTCGGCCGACGGCGTCGCGCCCGCGGCCTGCCCCGATCCGGTGGTTGCCGAGGCCGCGGTTGTGGTACTTGCAGTGGCAGTGGTGCCGGCGGCGGAACCGGAATCGTCGTCGGATCCGCATCCGGTGAGACCGACTGTCACGGCGATGGCCGCCGCGGCCGTCGCTACGCAGAAGCGCAGAGTTCTGGCGGGAAGGAGCATGGTGAGCAACCTTTCGGCTCGTGGGGCGACAACTCTCGCCCCAATCGGGTTAGGGCAGGCTAACATGGACCTCCGGCCGCCGATCGCAGTGCAGATGTGATCACGAAGAAACCATGTCGGAAAGCGAGAATTGACCACGCCCGGTAGCGTTGATAGACCGGGACTGGGAGGAGCAGCACATGAGCCCCATCGAGAATTCGGATTCGGCGGCCTGGAGAGAGCTCGAGGCGGTACGCGCCGAGGCGGCTGCACTCCGAAGGCAACTCGCCGATTCGCCGGATCAGGCGCGGGAGTTGGAAGCCCGCATCGATTCGCTGACCATTCGCAACACGAAGCTGATGGACACCCTCAAGGAAGCGCGCCAGCAGCTGGTCGCGTTGCGCGAGGAGGTCGATCGGCTGGGTCAGCCACCGAGTGGATACGGCATTCTGATCGGCGTGTACGACGATCAGACGGTCGACGTATTCACTTCGGGACGCAAGATGCGGTTGACCTGCTCGCCGAATATCGACACCGCCGTACTCGAGTACGGTCAGACCGTTCGCCTCAACGAGGCGCTCACGGTGGTCGAGGCGGGCGTCTTCGACGCGATCGGCGAGATCGGCACCCTGCGGGAGATCCTCGACGACGGCCGTCGCGCCCTCGTCGTCGGTCATGCCGACGAGGAACGTGTGGTGTGGCTGTCGGGCCCGCTGTCCAAGATCGCCGAATACGACGACATGGACGACCCCGATTCGCCGATCCGCAAACTCCGTCCCGGAGACTCCCTGCTCGTCGACACCAAGGCGGGATTCGCGTTCGAACGCGTCCCCAAGGCCGAGGTCGAGGATCTGGTCCTGGAAGAGGTTCCCGACGTCGATTACCACGACATCGGCGGCCTGACCCGGCAGATCGAGCAGATTCGCGACGCCGTCGAACTGCCCTTCCTGCACAAGGATCTGTTCCGCGAGTACGCGCTTCGCCCGCCCAAGGGTGTGCTGCTCTACGGTCCGCCCGGATGCGGTAAGACGCTGATCGCCAAGGCGGTGGCCAATTCGCTGGCCAAGAAGATCGCCGAGGCGCGCGGTGAGGATGCCAAGGAAGCCAAGTCGTTCTTCCTGAACATCAAGGGCCCCGAGCTCCTGAACAAGTTCGTCGGCGAGACCGAACGCCATATCCGGATCATCTTCCAGCGTGCGCGCGAGAAGGCGTCCGAAGGCACCCCGGTGATCGTGTTCTTCGACGAGATGGATTCGATCTTCCGCACCCGTGGTTCCGGTGTCTCCTCCGATGTGGAGACCACCGTTGTGCCGCAGCTGCTTTCGGAGATCGACGGCGTCGAGGGGCTGGAGAACGTCATCGTCATCGGCGCCTCCAACCGCGAGGACATGATCGACCCCGCGATCCTGCGGCCGGGCCGTCTGGACGTGAAGATCAAGATCGAGCGGCCCGACGCCGAGTCGGCGCAGGACATCTTCTCGAAGTACATCACCGAGACGCTGCCGCTGCACGCGGACGACGTGGCCGAATTCGGCGGCGACAAGGGCGCCTGCATCCGCGCGATGATCGAGCGGGTCGTCGACCGGATGTACGCCGAGAGCGAGGACAACCGCTTCCTGGAGGTCACCTACGCCAACGGTGACAAGGAGGTCCTGTACTTCAAGGACTTCAACTCCGGCGCCATGATCCAGAACATCGTGGACCGCTCCAAGAAGTACGCCATCAAGTCGGTGCTCGACAACGGCAACCCGGGTCTGCGCATCCAGCATCTCTACGATTCGATCGTGGACGAGTTCTCCGAGAACGAGGACCTGCCCAACACCACGAATCCGGACGACTGGGCTCGCATCTCCGGCAAGAAGGGCGAGCGGATCGTCTACATCCGCACGCTGGTCACCGGCAAGAACGCCTCGGCCAGCCGCTCCATCGACACCGAGTCGAATACGGGTCAATACCTGTAAGGTCCGGTCGATTTCGAGAAGCCGCGTCTCCCTCGGGGGCGCGGCTTCTTCCTTTCCTGTCCGAGCCGACGGCACTGCCGGGCAGAATGGATGATCGTGCCACTGACGACAACGGATCTACTCGACGCCGAATACTTCACCGACACAGCGCAACCGAGCTTCGTCGTGGACGAACTCACCCTGCGGCCGTGGTCGGCCGACGACGCGCCTGCGGTGTTCGAGGCGTTCGGGGACAGCGGGATTCAGCGCTGGCACGCCCGGATCGCCGTCTCGATGGCGGAGGTGCGTGCCTGGCTGGAGGCGTGGGCGAAGGCGTGGAACGAAGCGGCCCACGCCAATTGGGCGGTCATCGATACCGACACCGGCACCCTTGTCGGCCGTGCCTCGCTGCGGGACATCCGGCTGACCGACGGCCAAGCCGCTGCCGCCTATTGGACGGTGCCCGCCGCGCGCGGTCGTGGTGTGGCCCCGCGCGCCGTCGCGGCCCTCACCGACTGGGCGTTGAACCAGCGAGGCTTCCACCGCATCGAACTGGAGCACTCGGTGCGGAACACGCAGTCGTGCCGGGTGGCGGCCAAACTCGGGTTCGCGCTGGAGGGCACCAGACGCAGCGCCGGTCTGCACGCGGACGGGTGGCACGATATGCACCTGCACGCCCGGATCAGGGGCGATTGATCACGTCCGCCGGGGCGGCTCAGTGCCGGTCGATCACGAAGGCCGAGGCGTTGTCCCTGCCGCCGCCGTTCAGCGCCGAATCCACCATCGCCTCCGCGGTCGTGCTCGGCGATTCGCCGGTGGCGAGCAGCAGTTTGATCGTGGCGATATCGAGGCGTTTGTGCACCCCGTCGGTGCTGAGGAGGATTCGCCCGTTGCTGGAGCCGGTGGCGGCGCGGCCGATCTGATCCTCGCGCACGGTGCGCACGGTGGTGGTGATGATGTGATTCGTGCGCGGCGCCGCGTACTGGCCGCGCATCCGGAGGTATTCCGCGAGGGTGTGATCGGTGGTGATCTGATGCAGCATCCGGCCGTTCCAGCGGTAGGCGCGGCAATCCCCGACCCAGGCGATATCGGCCGAACAGTCGGGTTTGTCGGCCGTCGGGAGTACCGCGACGACCAGCGCGCTGTCGGCTTTGGGTTCGGGGAATTCGCGCAGCAGACGCCGTTGCGCGGCCAGAATGCCCGCCGCCGCGCCGTCGCGCGCGCTCTCCTTCGCCGCGACCGTCGCGGCGGCCCGTGCGGCCCTGGCCGCGAGCAGGTGATCTCCGACACCGTCGGCGACGACGAAGGCGACTCGACCGGTGACCGGATCGGTCCACGAGGCCACGGCGTCGGCGTTGATCGACCGCAGCCCGCGCCTGCTGACCGAATCACCCGCGATTCCGGCGAGCCGAACCAACTCGCGGCGGGATGTCGTCATTGCGCTACTCACGGCCTGACCTCCTGGGATCGGTCGCCGGCGACCTGTCGGCCGTCCGAACACCAGTTCACCTCATCAAACCGTGGCATACGCCAGAGATGACTGTGGGCTTGCTGAGAACTGGGCGTAGCCGAAGTATCCTACGACCCCGCCCATAGCGGAAGGGGCTCTCGACGGCTGCGCCATGTTTCCGGGATACCCCGAGAACCGAGCCGCACACCGAGCACGCCGCCGACGATCGCGCACAGCGTGTCGCCATCCTCCCGTCCCCGCCGGGCTGGGCGCGCGGAACGCACCGATGCGGTGGTGGCGGGGTGAGCGTTTGGTGACTGTCGGGCAACTGAGGCGACCATCGCACGTCATGTCCGACGATGAGGATCTATTCGCCCCGCGTTGTCGATGTTCGAGCGGACGGGACGACCGCGGGCACAGGGCGGGCGGAGATCGAATCGGAGGCTGTCGTGAGCGTGGAGAGTGTGCGGATGCTGCCGATCGGCGTCGACGGTGTCGCCGAGGTCCTCCGGTCCGAACTGATCGCCGTCCCGGCCCGTTTCGCGCTGCTCGCGGACGCGTCCGGCGCGACGCTCGCCGAAGATCTGATCGCGGGTACCGCGCTGCCACGGGTCGACACCGCGGCGATGGACGGCTACGCGGTGAGCGGCCCCGGTCCCTGGTGGACGTTGCGCGCCGACGCCAGGCTGGCCGGTCACGGTCGAGGACGTCCGCTGTCGTCGGGTGTCGCGGTGCGGATCGCGACCGGCGCGGCGGCCCCGACCGGGACCACGGCGGTGATGCGCGACGAATTCGCCGAGACGGCGCGGGTATCCGGCCGCCTGATGGTGCGCAGGGTGCCCGGCGCGCCCCTGAAGGACGATATGCGCCGCTGCGGTGAACAGTGGGACGGCGGGGAAGTGCTCGTCGGCCACGGCACCCGGGTGTGCCCGGCGGTGGTGTCGGCCGCGGCGAGCGCGGAGGCCCCCACGGCCGCGGTCCGCGGGCCGGTGCGCGCCGACGTGCTGATCACCGGCGACGAGATCCGCGCGCGCGGCCCGCTCGCCGAAGGCCAGACCCGCGACGCGCTCGCGCCGGTACTGCCGCAACTGCTGCGTGCCTGCGATATCGGGTGCGGTCCGGTCCGGCATCTGCCGGACCGCGCGGAAGACCTGCTCACCTGGTTCACCCAGGAACGCGATGCCGACATGGTGGTGGTCACCGGCGCGACCGGACACGGCGCGGCCGATCATCTGCGCGATGTGCTCACCGAGATCGGCGCGCGCGTGCTCCTCGACGGGGTGGCGATGCGGCCCGGCGGCTCGCAGATCGTCGCGGTACTGCCCGACGGCCGGGTGCTGCTCGCGTTGCCGGGTAATCCATTCGCCGCGGTGGCCGCGCTGCTGGTCAGTGCCCCCGCGATCGTGGACGCGCTGACCGCGCGCACTTCGCGGCAGCGACTGTGGGGCCGGATCAGCGACCGGTCGGGGTCACACGAGACGCTCACCGCGGTGGTGCCGGTGCGCCAGTTGCCCGGCGGCGTGTGGCAGAGCGCGGGTGCGGCGCGCACACCGCACCTGGCCGACCTGATCGGCTGCCAGGCGCTCGCGCTGCTCGGGCCCAACAGCGGACGCGGTAGCGTCGCCGAACTCCTGCCGTTGCCGCAGTGACTTCCTGATCTACGGATCTTCTCGCTTCGCAATTCCGTGTCTGCGGCAATATGCTGTGGACCGTGTCGAATCTACGGATCAGTGAGGTGGCCGCCCTGCTCGGTGTCAGCGATGACACGGTGCGCCGGTGGATCGATCAGGGCCGGTTGACCGCGATCCAGCTCGACAGCGGACGCAAGGGTGTCAGCGGCCGTGAGCTCGCCCAATTCCTGCGAGCCAATGCCGAAGCTCCCGAGCCGGGGGTGACGGTCGCGGCGTCCGCGCGCAATCGGATGCGCGGCATCGTCACCAGGATCGTCAAGGACACCGTGATGGCGCAGGTGGAGATGCAGGCCGGACCGTTCCGGCTGGTGTCGCTGGTGAGCAGGGAATCGGTCGACGAGCTCGGTTTGGAAGTCGGCAGTATCGCTGTCGCCTCGGTGAAGTCCACCCACGTCGTGGTGGAGATTCCGGAAAGTTGACGAGAATGAATTTCATGCGCACAGGGGTCGCGGCGGTCGCGGCGGTACTCGCGGTGGTGACCGTGGCGGGCTGCGGTTCCGACGACAAGACCGAATCCGCGGACGCGGCGTCGGTGTCGGGCACCGTGACGGTATTCGCGGCGGCATCGCTGACCGAGACCTTCACCGAACTCGGCAAGCAGTTCGAGGCCGCGCACCCGGGGGTGAAGGTCGTCTACAGCTTCGGCGCCAGTTCGGCGCTCGCCGAACAGATCAACCAGGGCGCTCCGGCGGACGTGTTCGCCTCCGCGGCGCCCAAGAACATGCAGCAGGTGCGGGACAAGGGCGAAGTCACGGTCGCGCCGGTCACCTTCGTGCGCAACCGACTCGAGATCGCGGTGCCGAAGGGCAATCCGGGCGCCATCACCGGACTGGCCGATTTCGGCAAGACCGAGCCCAAGATCGCGTTGTGCGCCGAGCAGGTGCCGTGCGGCGCGGCGGCGAAGACCGTATTCGAGACCGCGGGCATCACCCCCCAGCCCGATACCCGTGAACAGGACGTCAAGGCGGTGCTCACCAAGGTGACGCTCGGTGAGGTCGACGCGGCGCTGGTCTACCGCACCGATGTGAAGGCCGCGGGGGACAAGGTCCATGGCATCGAATTCCCCGAATCGGCCAAGGCCGTCAACGACTATCCGGTCGCACCGCTCGCGCACGCCCCGAACGCGACGGCCGCGGCGGCGTTCGTCGAATTCGTCACCGGCGCCCAGGCGAAGTCGGTGTTCACGGCGGCGGGATTCGACACTCCGTGAGAACGGCCACGCGGCGGCGGGCGGTACTGGGGCGGCCTCCGGTCGCGCTGATACTGCCCGCCGTCTGCGGGCTGGCCTTCCTGGTCGTCCCGCTGGTCGGGCTGCTGCTACGGGCACCGTGGTCGACCCTGCCGGAGCGGTTGGCGAGCGCCGAAGTCGGTCAGGCGCTGCGGCTTTCACTGGTGTGCGCGACCTCGGCGACCGTGATCTGCCTCGTGCTCGGGATTCCGCTCGCGTGGCTGCTCGCCCGCGCGGATCTCCCCGGCCGTTCGCTGCTGCGCGCTCTCGTCACCGTCCCGCTCGTGCTGCCACCGGTCGTCGGCGGTGTCGCGTTGCTGCTGGTCCTGGGACGGCGCGGCCTGATCGGGCGCTACATGTACGAATGGTTCGGGGTGTCACTGCCTTTCACGACCGCCGGGGTGATCGTCGCCGAGGCGTTCGTGGCGATGCCGTTCCTGGTGATCTCGGTCGAGGGCGCCCTGCGCGCGGCCGATCAACGATTCGAGGAGGCGGCGGCGACCCTCGGCGCGAGCCGCTGGTACACCTTCCGCCGGGTCACACTGCCCTCGATCCTGCCGGGCGTCGTCGCGGGGGGTGTGCTGTGCTGGGCCCGCGCACTGGGCGAATTCGGCGCGACCATCACCTTCGCGGGTAATTTCCCCGGTCGCACGACGACGATGCCGCTGGCGGTCTATCTCGCGCTGGAGAGCGATCCGGAGGCCGCGATCGTGCTGAGTCTGGTGCTGCTCGCGGTATCGGTGCTCGTACTCGTCGCGCTGCGGGAACGCTGGATCCGGGGCCCGGTATGACCCTGAGCGCCGAAATCCGGGTCGACCGAGGGCATTTCGCGCTCGACCTGCCGCTCACCGTGGCACCGGGGGAGGTGATCGCGTTGCTCGGGCCCAACGGGGCGGGTAAGACCACCGCGTTGCGCGCGCTGTCCGGACTCGTCGCGCTCACCGGAGGACATCTGCGCGTCGGCGAGAATACCTGGGACGCACCGCCTTCGGTGTTCGTGCCCGCCGAGCGGCGGGAGATCGGCGTGGTGTTCCAGGACTACCTGCTGTTCGCCCATCTGTCCGCGCTGGACAATGTCGCCTTCGGCCTGCGGGCGCGCGGACGCCGCAAGGCCCGGGCGCGCGAACAGGCCGCCGCGTGGCTGGCCCGCGTCGGACTCGCCGACCACATGCACCGCAAACCACGCGCGCTGTCGGGCGGACAGGCCCAGCGTGTCGCGTTGGCGCGGGCGCTGGTCACCGAACCGCGCCTGCTGCTGCTCGACGAACCGCTCGCCGCGCTCGACGCGGGCACCCGGCTGCACGTGCGCTCCGACCTGTCCCATCACCTGCGCGACTTTCCCGGATACACGGTGCTCGTCACCCACGACCCGCTCGACGCGATGGTGCTCGCCGACCGATTGGTCATCCTGGAGAACGGCGCGATCGTGCAGCAGGGCGCGCCCGCCGAGGTCGCCGCCGCGCCGCGCTCGGACTACGTCGCGGATCTGATGGGACTCAACCTCTATCGCGGCACCGCGCGCGGCACCCTGGTGGCCCTCGACACCGGCGGTGAGTTCACCATCGCCGAACCCGGCAACGGACCGGTGTACGTCGCGTTCGCCCCGAACGCCGTCGGACTGCATCCGGAGCGGCCGGTGGGCAGCCCGCGCAACAGTTGGCCCGTCGTCATCGCCGGTATCGAGCAGCACGCCCACACCATCCGGGTGCGTTTCGAGGGCAGTCCGCCGGTACTCGCCGACATCACCCCGGCCACCGTCGCCCAACTGGGGTTGCGTCCGGGACAGCGGCTGTGGGCGGCCGTGAAGGCCACCGAGATGCGGTCGTATCCGGCGTGAGCCCGGAGTTCCGGCGTGGGAGCCCTCGCGGGACCGGATGATGCGCGGCATCGCGTCGACAGCCGTCCCGTCCCGCCTACCGGAAGCTCAGCCGCGGGCGACGCGCACCGAGTTCAGCACCACATCGTCGGTGGGGGCTCCGTCGCCGGAACCGTCGCGAACTCCCGCCGCGGCGATTCCGGTGAGCACGCCGAGTCCGTCGACCACGCGGCCGAACGGGGTGTAGTTCGGCGGCAGCTGACTGTCCCGGTAGACGAGGAAGAACTGGCTGCCGTTGGTGCCGGGACCGGCGTTGGCCATCGCGAGTGTGCCCGCCGGATACGTCGCGCCCGCCAGATTCTCGTCGGGGAACCGGTAGCCGGGCCCGCCGGTGCCCAGCGCCGACGGATCACCGCACTGGAGGACGAAAATGCCCTGGGTGGTCAACCGGTGACAGCGGGTGTGGTCGAAATACTGCTGGTCGGACAGGAAGACGAACGAATTCACCGTGCGCGGCGCCCGAGCCGCGTCGAGGGCCACCGTCACGGTTCCGCAGTTGGTCTCCAGCGACGCGGTGTACCCGGCGGCGGGATCGATCGTCTGCCAGGGCTCGAAGGGCCACTGCTTCCCGTTCGGCGCGTCGGCGGACGCGGGCGCGCATCCCGCCGGACTCCGGTGCGCCTGCCACGGCTGCGCGGCCACGCCGCCCGCCGCGTGCAGCGTCAGCGCCGCGCCCGCGATCAGCAGGCCGAGCCCGGGCAGCATCCGCCGCATCGGATTGC
This sequence comes from Nocardia noduli, assembly GCF_019038455.1. Taxonomy (NCBI): domain Bacteria; kingdom Bacillati; phylum Actinomycetota; class Actinomycetes; order Mycobacteriales; family Nocardiaceae; genus Nocardia; species Nocardia noduli. The sequence goes on along the minus strand of NZ_JAFMPL010000054.1, from coordinate 266 downwards.
CGCGACGCTTCTCGACGCCCGCGCGCGCCCGCGTTCCGATGCTCACAGTGGATCTCCTTCATCAGGGGTATACGCACCGGACGATGCTGGCCCGCATCCTGCCACCTACCCCACCCTCACCGTCACCGAACCACCCGGTTCGCTCTCAGGGGGCGGTCATGGGTGCGGGCCCCCGGTAGGTTGGCCTCGGGACCGCAGGCGTCCACGGGAGGAGCAGACGGTGACGGGTGGGGGTAGGACGCGGCCGTGGCGGCGGGCGATAAGGG
>NZ_JAFMPL010000053.1:0-49835 GCF_019038455.1 Nocardia noduli | reverse complement strand
TGCCCGATCCGCTCGGCGCGAGCACCTTCGGGCTGGGGGTGGTGGTCGCGGACGCACTCGACAGGGGGGCCGTCGAGATCGTGATCGGCCTTGGCGGCAGCGCGTCCAGTGACGGCGGGGCCGGAATGCTGCGGGCGCTCGGCGTGCGGGTGCTGGACGGGCAGGGCGACGAAGTGCCGCGCGGTGGCGCGGCGCTGGCCGATGCCGTCGCGCTGGATCGCTCGGGAATCCATCCGGGGGTCGACGCGGCGCGGTTCGTCCTGGCCTGCGATGTGGACAACCCGTTGCTCGGGCCGCGCGGTGCGGTCGCGGTCTACGCCCCGCAGAAGGGGGCAGACACCGCACAGCTGGCGATATTGGAAGCGGCACTGTCGAATTGGGCCATCGTCGCGGGTGTCGAGTTCGCCGAGCGGCCGGGCGCGGGTGCGGCGGGCGGCACCGGGTTCGGCGCGATGGCGCTGCTCGGCGCAGAGGTGCGCAGCGGTATCGCGGTGATACTCGAACTGCTCGATTTCGCCGCCCTGCTCGACGGCGCCGACCTCGTCGTCACGGGCGAGGGTTCCCTCGACGATCAGAGCCTGCACGGCAAGGCGCCGATCGGTGTGTGCGAGGCGGCCCGCGCGGCCGGCGTGCCCGTCGTCGCGGCCGTCGGCCGTAATCTCCTGGCCCCGGACCGAATTCGCTCGGCCGGTTTCACCGCCTGCTACGCCCTCACGGATCTGGAATCCGATCCGCGGCGGTGCATGGCGCAGGCGCGGTCGCTGCTGGAGGACGTCGGCGCGACGATCGCCCGCGAGCACCTGGGGGCCTGAACGCCCGCTTCACGGCGGAGAGTCGACACCATCACTCGCCCCGCGCCGCGCGGAAGCGTCGCGCTCAGCCCGACGAGGCCAGATTGTCGAGCAGTCGGCTGCGGTGCCTGTCACCCCATTGTTCGAGCGGACGCAGCGCGAGGCGCAATTCCTCGCCGAGTGGGGTGAGCGAATATTCGACCCGCGGCGGTATCTCCGCGAACACCTCGCGGTGCACGACACCGCCCGCCTCCAATTGGCGCAGATTCTCCGCGAGCACCTTCTCGCTCACGCCGGTCAGGAGTTTGCGCAGCCTGCCGAAACGTTGCGGTCCGGCTTCGAGCGCCCACATCAGGTGCAGCTTCCATTTCCCTCCGACGACGTCGATCGCCACCGACATACCGCAGACCTCGTGATCTGTCTCACTACTCATGCGGGGCGCACCCTTTCCGACGGTATTTCGAACCTCACGGTAAGCAACCCGACCCCGACGTGCGGTCTTCCCGCCTCCGGCCGTGCGGACGACGATGAATTCGGCGCCGATCAGTTTCCGAATCGAGAATCGAAGGCACACAACATGTTCGAGCAGAGTATCCCCCGATCCGTCTCCGTGCTCGGCCTCGGCCCGATGGGGCAGGCCATGGTGCGGGCCTTCCTCGCCGCCGGTGTCGAGGTGACGGTGTGGAATCGCAGCGGGGCCAAAGCCGCCGCGATGGCCGAACTCGGCGCGAAGCGGGCCGACACCGTCTCCGACGCGCTCGCGGCCAACGAGGTGATCGTCGTGAGCCTGACCCACTACGCCGCGATGTACGAGGTCCTCGGCCGAGGGGTCGAGCGGTTGCCGGGCAAGGTGATCGTCAACCTCTCCTCCGATTCACCGCGTCGGGCCCGCGCGGGCGCGGCCTGGGTGCGTGAGCGCGGCGCCGAATTCCTTTCCGGCGGAGTGATGTCGGCGGGTGACGATATCGCGCACCCGGCCTCCTACATCTTCTACAGCGGACCGAGGGAGGTCTTCGACGCGCATTCGGCACTGTTGCGGCCACTGAGCCCTCAGGAATACCTCGGCGTCGACGACGGCCTGGCGCAGATCTTCTACCAGGGACTGCTCACCATCTTCCATCCGTGGCTGCTCGCCTTCGATCAGGCGACCGCGATGATCGAGCGTTCCGGTCACGACATCGCCCGGTTTCTGCCCTTCGCCATCCGGTCCAGCGCGGCCTTTCCCCATTTCATGACCGAGTTCTCGGCGGCGAACGCGGCGGGCGGATGGGCCGATATCGCCGGATTGCGAATGATGGACGCGGGCGCGGAGCACATCATCGACGCGAGTGCGGACGTCGGCGTGGACGCGACGTTCTCCCGGACCGCGCGGACCTTCTGGCGCGCGGCGATCGTCGCGAGCGAAGGAGCGGGCCGCGCGGTGTCGACCTACGAGCTCATGCGCGGTGCGGCGGAACCGGTTTCGTGACCGGCGGGCCTACAGCAGGCGAATTCCCTCGAAAAGAGAGCACTGCTCTTGACAGTGGCGGGCGAAAAGTGGAACATTGATCTCAACAGAGAGCAGTGCTCACAACAAGGAGTCGAGATGAACGCCAGCACCCGCTACATCGCCCCCGCCGGATTCGAGTCCGTGATGAATCGCTTCTTCAACCTGCTGCCCAAACTCGGCATCAGCGTGATGGGGTCGCGGTTGCTCGCGGTGAAGGGGCGCAAGAGCGGTGAATGGCGCACGACGATGGTCAATCTGATGATCGACGACGACGGCGCCCGCTACCTGGTCGCCCCGCGCGGCCATACCCAGTGGGTGCGCAATCTGCGGGTGGCGGGCGGCGGCGAACTGCGCCTGGGCCGCAAGGTCGAGAACTTCACGGCCACCGAGGTCGCCGATGCCGACAAGGTTCCGCTGCTGCGTCTCTACCTGCGCAAATGGGGTTGGGAAGTCGGCAAATTCTTCGAAGGGGTCACCAAGGACGCCACCGACGAGCAGTTGGCCGAGATCGCACCGGGGTTCCCGGTCTTCCGGATCGCGTGAGACGTCACGACGTGCGCGTCGCCAGGAATTCCACGGCCGCCGCGTACCCCGCGACGCCCATCCCGGCGATCACCGCCGTCGCGATCCCGGAGATATAGGAGTGGTGCCGGAATTCCTCCCTGGCGTGCACATTGCTGATGTGCACCTCCACGATCGGCACCTCGGGGATGACCAGCGCGTCACGCAGCGCCACCGACGTGTGGGTCAACCCGCCGGGATTGATGACGATCCCCGATTCGGCCCCGCGTGCCCGATGAACGCGATCGATCAGCGCGCCTTCGGAATTCGACTGGAACGCGACGATCTCCCGGCCGAACCGGGCCGCGGTCACCCGGCACAATTCGACCACGTCGTCGAGGGTTTCCGAACCGTATACCTCCGGCTGACGGATGCCGAGCGTGTTCAGGTTCGGGCCATTGAGGATCAGGATCGGGGCGGCCATGGGAGAGACTTTAGTGGCGTTCCGGCCTGATCGGACAAACTCTCACGAGTGATCGAGGATCCCGCGCGTGGAGTCCGGGATCGTCCGTTCAGGCCGGATTCCCTAGAGCCCCTTCGGTCCTTCCGACCGCAGATCGTCCACCTTGCTCATGGCGGTGCGCAGTTCCTCCAGCCACGCCTCCGCGTGCTTGCCCGCGAGTTTGACCGTCCAGGCCAACGCGTCGGAGCGGGAGCGGGCGACCCCGGAATCGACCAGGGTGTCGAGAACCTTGCGCTCGGGTTGACGCAGCCGAGTCATGACGGGCACCGCCTGGTGCGTGAACATGATCCGCTCGCCGTCGACCGTCACACCCCAGGCGACGCTGCGCCCGTACCGGTGCTGGGCCTCGCCCGCGATCTGCATGCGCGCCGGGCGGGTGGATTCGCGGAAACGCGAGATCACCCCTTCCTTGGTGGCGCGGGGCAATTCGTCGGTGGGGGCTTCCTCGTCGCTGTCGGTGGGGCCGGCCGGTCGCTCGGGCTTCGGCAGCGGCAGTTCGCCGATGACGACGATCTCGTCACGGTCGATCTCGATCACCGGCGCTCCGACGAACCACTCGCTCGGCAATCTTCCGGCGAACCAGTCGGGCACATCGGCGGGGTCGGGCAGATCCGCCTGCTGCCAGCCGCCGGGCCTGCCGAAATTCCGTCCCCGGTGGTCATGTCTCATGGGGAGTCACCTTCTTCTCTGTTCCGCGCTTCGTGCAGAGTTTGCGCTGACGGCGGAGTGTTGATTACAAGATTACGTCGCAAAACCCCGGGGTGGTTCCGCTCTGCGTGAAACCGCTCTGATTGGGGTAATCCACTATGGAAGGCGCCGATGACGGCGGTGGATGCGAGACGGGGGAGGTCCGAAATGGCGACGTTCACGGTAATTCCCCAAACGTGCCTTCCGCCCGGTACGGTAGCGGCGCCGGTTATCGCCTTGTGACTGGACAGCGTTCATGATCCGCCTTCTCGGTGACGGGATTTCGGGCACAATCGATACCGCTGAGCATGGGTAACGGCCCGGCTACAGGGCGCCAACGAGCAGGTAATTTCAGGTACGGTGGTCTTGTTACTGGAGTGACAAGAGTGAAGAGTGGGCGATATGGATGGTCGGGGATCCCGCCGCTTCAGCGTCCGGGGCGCATTGGCACTCGCGGGGGTAGCGGCTGTAGCGATCGCACTGGGTTCGTGTGGATTCCAGGCGGAACCCAATGAGGCGGAAGGCATCGTCGAGCGGTTCACCGAACTGCTCGACAAACAGGATTACAAAGAGGCCGCGGAGCTGACTTCCTACCCCAGCGGAGCTCAGGCAACCCTCAAGCAAATGTTCGAGGGTTTGCAGCCGGGGAAGGCTGACTACCAGAAGACCCAATTCATCGGCTTGGATTCGCAATCGGCGATCTTCAGCATGGACGTCGACTGGAATTTCGGTGAGAACAAGACCTGGGATTACAGCATCCAGGGCACCGTCCGCAAACTCGCGATCGGCTGGCGCATCTCCTGGGAGCCCGGCATCGTCATGCCGCAGCTGTCGAACAACCGCACGGCCAAACTGGTCCGCACCCTGCCCGCCCCCGCGCCACGGGTCGTCGACATCACCGGCGCCCCGCTCATGCACGAGCAGGTCATCAATGTCATCAAGATCGATCCGACCAGGACGTCGGATCCGGTCGCCTCCACCGACGCGCTGGCCAAGGCCATCGAGCCGGTCGCGCCGCTGATCACCGGCCCTTCGCTGATGCAGCAACTGGCGACATCGCAGGGTAAGCCGGTGATCGCGGTCAACCTGCGCGAAGGCGATTTCGGGATCCTCGAGCCCGCGATGGCGCCCATCCCCGGTGTGGTGATGGAAAAGCAGCCGCGCCTGATCTCCTCGGATCGCCGGGTCTGGTCCCCGCAGCTGGACGCGTTGCGCAAGGTCTGGCAGGACAGCCAGGAACAGCATTCCGGTTGGGGTGTGCAGATCTACGAGGCCGACGGCAAATTCGTCGGACAGGTCGCCGGATATCAGGGGCCGCCGGGAGCCGATATCGCCGGTGCGATGGATCAACGGCTGCAACGCGCGGCCGAGGACGCGGTGGTCAGTGTCGGCACCCCGGCCTCGATCGTCGCGATCCAGCCGTCCAGCGGCGCGGTCGTGGCCGTCGCCCAGAACAGCCAGGCCAGCGCGCACGGTTCGGTGGCCTTCACCGGGCTGTACCCGGTCGGGCGCAATATCGAACTGTTCCGCAATATCGCCGCGGTCACCGAAGGTAAACAGCCGCAGGACATCTCGGTGCAGGAAGCGGCCGAAGCCGCGAGCAGACTCGGTGTCGGCGTCGATTTCCGGGTGCCCGGCCTCGACGAGGTCACCGGACGTCTCGCGATCGCCGGACGCAGCGCCGAACAGGTCCGTCAGGGTGGCGGTTCGGACGCGGTGCTGGCCAGCCCGTTCGGTATGGCCATCGCGGCGGCCGCGATCGCGCGCGGCGAGGTTCCGGCCCCGGCGATCGAGGTCGGTCGCCCCGGCGGCACCGACGCGAAACTCGAACCGCTGCCGGGCGATGTCGCCGACCGCCTGCGCACCATGCTGCGCGACGGCGCGGGCAGCCCGGAGTTCGCGGGCCTGCGTTCCTACCGCGACATCACCGGTTTCGCCGCGACGGCGGGCGCGGACGGCTGGCTGCTCGCCACGATGGGCGACCTCGCCTTCGCCATCCACATCAACGATATCGACAGCGGCGACGCCGCCACCCGAATGGCCGCCCGCATGCTCCAATCCCTGGCCAGCCCCGAACCCTGATCCAGGAGTGTCGCTGACCGCGACGGGCGGTGCACGCCGTAGCGCGCGGTCACGTCACCAAGTCACGTCGGGCAATTCGATGTCGATCGGGAACGGGCGGTCGACCTTCACTCGATTGCGGAAGATCCCGGTCGGCGCGTAGCCGCCTTCGGGGAGTAGCCGGGGCAGATCACGAGCTGTGAACCCGTCCTCCGGGGGCGTCGGTATCAGCACCATGTGGCCTTTGATGGGCTCTTCACGACGCTGAGCGGCGGTCATATCAGGAGGCTACCTGTCGGTGGCTTCCGCTGCTTTCGCCAGATTCGGTTCAGTGGCCGAGGAGTTTGCGCCAGTGGGCGCGTAGGGGGTGTTTGGCGGTGACCGAGCCGAATCGGATGCTGCCCTGGACGACGAGGTGGAGTGGGCCGAGTGGGGGGCCGGTGCGGACCTTGTTGTTGACGCTGGAACCGATGAGGTCGACGCCGTCGAGGTCGACGGTGGCCTCGGCGGGGACGAGGAGATTGAGCGAACTGCAATAGTCGTCGACGTGCAGTTCGACCACCTGGGTCGACATGATCGCCTCGGTGAAATCCAGGGTGACGCCGGAAAGCCAGCTGTTCAGCACCAGTGTCGGCGGTACCTGCCACGGGCCGCGGCGGTTGACGCCCGACATGCGCGATCGGATGACATTGCCCGGCGCGGCGACCGGTGGGCGTCGGTAGGGCGGCATCGGGCGCGGCCGCTGGAACGGGGGCGCGGCGTTGACGAAATGCGTCTGCGGTGCGGCGGGCCTGCCGACGAATTGGACGCCGGGCAGGTCTATCAGCACCGAGTTGAGTTCACCTCGGGTCTTGGCGGCCAGGGCGGTGTCCATCCGCTCGGTGAACTCACCGAGCGAGAGCATCCCCAGGCCGACCGCGCGCTGCAACAACTGACCGACATGCTCGCGCTCGGCGTCGGATACGCGCAGTTCACGATCGCCCACAGCGCCGCCGCCATTCGATACCGATTCGGGGCCGCCCATGGAATCGAGGTTACCGACGATCGCGGGTGCGCGGCATCAGGGCAATCCCGGATTCTCGGAATCCGGGGCGGGGAGCGCCGATCGGCATTCCACGACGGTCGCGACCCGCGTCTTCGACCGATCGAAGAGCTGTTTCTCGTCCTCGAGAATCTCGGGCAGCGGCTGATTCCGCGCGACGCCCGCGGCGACGGCCTCCGCGGTCGCCCGGTCGGCGACCCACAGTTCGGTGATGACGTCGAACGGCAGTTCCTCGTCGCCGACCGGGTCGAGATAGTCGCGGACGTATCCGAGTAGTCCGCGCGAATACTTCTCGCCGAATTTCGAGTGGACGTTCTCGTAGTAGTCGCGGAAGTCCGCCACCGACATTCCCGGTCGACGTTTGAGGAAGAGCAGAACCTTGTGGACCTGCGAATCGGTCATCGAGAGCTCCCTGCGGTGTCGGCTATCGGGCCGCGGCGGCGAAGGTCGTCAGTTCCCTGGCGACGTCGGGGCCGCTCGGGGTGTAGATGACTTCCCGCACACCGCGTCCGGCCAACCTGGTCAGTTCGGCGCGGATCGCGTCGGGTTCGCCGATCATCGAGGGGAATCCGCCGTCGAATCCGGTGAGCGGCAGATCGCGTTCGGTCAGGTGGGTGACATGGCCCTGATGGGTGAGCAGGTGACGCTCGTCTTCGGGTGCGAGTCGTTCCACTTCCGCCCGCCACTGCGCGCCGCCCGGCATCGCGTCGACGGCCCTGGCCCCGGCGATGGCGTAGGCCTCGTGATACGCCACGGCCCGCCACGGGCCGACGGCCTCGCGGACCCGCCGACTCTCGCGGTGTTCACCCGGTTCGAGGACGGTGCCCGCCCGCATCGTCGCCGTGGGCAGGGTGGGGTGCGGGTGCTGTCCGATGATGCCGTCGGCGACGCGCCCGGCCAGTTCGATGGCGCGCGGACCGAAGGCGCTCAACCAGATCTGCGCGTCCACCGGCCGCGGCGCGGCCAATCCTTCGGCGTGCAGCATCCGGACCGGACTGCCGTCGATCGTCACGGTCTGTCCTTCGAGCAGGCCGCGAACCGCCGACAGGTATTCGCCGACCGCCTTCAGCGGCAGCGGTGCCCGGCCCATGGTTCGGCGCGCGGTGGCTCCGGTGCCGAAGCAGACCCGGAACCGGCCGCCGGAGAGTCGAGCGACGGTCGCGATGGATGACGCCATGGCCATCTCCGATCGCTCGCTCGGAATCGAGACCGCGGTGCCGAATCCGATACGGGAGGTGCGGCTCGCGGCCAGCGCGAGGTGCGCGAACGGGTCCTCCCACAGCGGAGCCGATCCGAAGATCCACACCCGCGCGTAGCCGCACTCCTCGGCCAGCGCGGCCAGATCGCTGAATTCGGGGCCGGGTGGCAGCCCGCACGAGAGCTCTACGGGCGTGTTCTCCGGATTGGACATGGGGACATATAATCATACGATCGCGTCTAGTTGGAAGAGGTGGTGCGATCACTACGGGACAGCGACGGCCGGGACGACCGACCAGGACCGAGACGCGACAACTCGTCGAGCGGCTGCGCGAAGCGGCGGTCGAGACCTTCCTCGCGTGCGGCTACGACGGCACGACCATGGAGGCGATCGCGCGGGCGGCGGGCATCACCAAACAGACGCTGTACGCCCGCTACCCGGATAAGCGGGCGGTTTTCGCCGAGGTGATCCCCTGGGCGATGTCGCGGCGTGACTCGCGGGCGTCGTCCGCGCCGCCCGAGGGTGCGGATCTGCGCGAATCACTCACGGCGATCGGCCGTGAGGCCCTGGCCAGGGTCGCCGATCCGCACCTGGTGAAACTGCAACGGATCGCCATGAGCGAATCGGCCAGATTCCCCGAATTCGCCCTCAGCGCCGAGACCATGGCGTGGTCGCCGCGGTTGCGCGCGGTGATGGACGTCCTGCGGCGGCACCGCGACGCCGGTGAACTCGATATCGCGGACGACGAACTCGATATCGCCGCCGAACATTTCCTCGTCCTGGTGGAGGCCCAGCCCTGGCGCCTCGCCGAATTCGGCGTCTACCGCAGCGACGAACAGACCGAAAGACATCTCCGCTACGCGATCACGCTGTTCCTGCGCGGCGTCGAGCCGCGATCCGGCGGGTCCGGGTGAGCTATTCGAGCCCCTGCTCGATCGCGTACCTGGTCAGCTCGACCCGGTTGGCGAGCTGGAGTTTTCGCAGCGTGGCCTGCACGTGGTTCTCCACGGTCCGATGACTCAGTCCGAGGCGCGTGGCTATCTGTTTCGCGGACAGACCTTTCGCCACCATCCGCAGCACCTCGGTCTCCCGGTCGGTCAGGGCGGGGCGGTGCGGTTCGTCCGGTTCGGCGGGCGTGGTCGCCATACGGCGGTATTCACCGAGGACCAGCCCCGCGAGCCCCGGCGTGAAAACCGGCTGGCCCGCCGCGGTCGCCCGTACCGCGTCGATCAATTCGGTCGCCGACGCGCTCTTGACCAGATAACCCGACGCGCCCGCCTTGATCGCGTCGAGCACATCGTCGCGTTCGGCGGAGGCGGAAAGGACCAGCACTCGGCTCTGCGGCGAAACCCGCAGGACCTCGGCGGTCGCCTGCGCGCCGTTGCCGTCGGGCAGTTGCATATCCATCAGCACGACCGCGGGTTGCACCGCCGCCGCCCGCCTGGTCGCCGCGCCGACCCCGTCCGCGGTGGCGGCCACCGCGAATCCGGCCTCGGTGAGGTCGCGGGACACGCCGTCGCGCCACATCGGGTGGTCGTCGACGACCATCACCGAAATGGCGCCGACGGTGGCGTCGTCGGTCATCGCGTACCTCCCGTGTCGTGTTCGACCCGATCGCTCGACGGTGTCGCCGAGCCGATTCCGGTCAATCGTGCCAGATCGGGTGGTACCGGGCGGCGGCTCGAGCAGGCAGCGTCGGGGAGTGCGCGAGGCCGAACGACCGCAGGGGGAGCGACCACCTCATCCACGCGGAACGCGGAACTCCCATTCGACGCCCTCACCCGAACCCTCGGTGAGTAATTCCGCCGTCCCGCCGAGACTCGCGATACGCCCGACGATCGACCGCGACACCCCCATCCGGCCTTCGGCCTCGGCCTGTTCCAAACGCCCCGACTCGATGCCGACACCGTCGTCGCGCACGCTGACGATGAGTTCTTCGCCGGTATCCTCCAGCAGTACATAGGTTTTCGCGTCGGGTCCGGCGTGCAGTCCGACATTGGACAGCGCCGTGGCCACCGCGGCCACGATCTCGGTCGCGGCCCAACGGCCGATCCGCACGGGTTCGCCCGGTGTCGAGACGGAAACGGTCGGCGTCGCGTGCGCGGTCAGCAGCGGGCGCAGATCCACCTCGGTGCCGCCCTCGTCGGCGCGTACGCCCTGTTCGGAGATCAGGACCCGGAGCGCGACCTCCTGCTCACCGGCGCGCTGCGCCAATTCCTCGGTGGGCCCGCCGATTTCGCCGCCACGGCGTTTGATGTAGCTGAGTACCTGGAGCACCCCGTCGTGCACCTCGCGTGCCAAGCGCTCGCGTTCCTCGGCGGCGGCGGTGAGCCGGACGGCGCGCTGGAGTTGTTCCTGCGCCCTGCGGGCGGTGTTCGCGGCCAGGCCGAGCGCCAGCCCGACCGATACCAGCACCGGCATGGTGGCATCCGCCCACACGTCCTGGCCCCACTGGTCGCGAACGGTGATGATGACGATGGAGATCAGTACGCCCGAGGCGATTCCGAGGATCGGCCCGCGCAGGATCGCGGCCGAGATCACCGCGTTCGCGGCCCACATGGTGGTCGGCAGGGTCTGATGTCCGTGGTACCAGTCGTAATCGGCGACCAACCGGGTGGCGCAGATCAGGCCGATCACCACGATGTGGTCGCCGATCACCACCCACATGCGGACCCGCGCCACATTCGTCACGTGCCAGTGCGAGAGCAGCAGCGCCGACGCACCGGACCACACCGCCATCAGCGCGATGAAAACCCAGCTCAGGCGTTGATTCTGGTAGTACTGCACCGAAGCGACCTGCTGACCGATCGCGTACAGCAGGGTGACCAGCCGGAAGGCCTGCACCGCCCGCCACAGCGGCGCGGTAGCGGCATCGGACGGGTTGAGGTCTGCGGTCCGGCGGTCTGCCGTCCGGCGATCAGCCGTCACGCGCTCGCCCGTCCAGCGATCACCCGTCCGCATCGCCGCGCTCGTTCCCGTCGTTGTCGGGTTTTCGCAGCAGGACGGTCTCGTGACGCACTGTCGCGGCCACGTCGAACCGGTCCGGGTCGGGATCCCGGTCCGGTTCGGCCGAGAACATTCGGCCCGGTTCCCCGGTCTGTAAATCCTCGAACGCCTCTTCCGGACTGTCGGCGAACAGCGACCGGATGGCCGTGTTCATCACCGCCACGAACGGCACCGCGAGCAGACCGCCCGCGATACCGCCGAGCACCACGCCCGCCGTGATCGCGAGCACGACCGCCAGCGGGTGGATGCTCACCGCCCGGCCGAGCAGCAAGGGTTGCAGCACATGACTTTCCAGCTGCATCACCGCGATGATGATGCCGAGCACGATCAACGCGGTGACCGGTCCCTTGGTCACCAGGGCGATGAAGACCGCGATGAAACCGGCCAGGAACGCGCCGATGATCGGGATGAACGCGCTGATGAAGACCAGCGAGGCCAGCGGCAGCGCCAGCGGGACACCGAGTATCGCCAGGCCCGCGCCGATGCCGATGGCGTCGACCGCCGCCACCGCGACGGTCGCGCGCACGAATCCGACCAGCGTTCCGAAGCCGAGTTGTCCGGCCAGGCGCACCCGCTCGCGATGGGGCGTCGGCACGATCCGGGTGACGAACGCCCAGATCTGATCGCCGCCGTAGAGGAAGAAGATCAGGATGAACAGGGTGAGGAAGGTGCCGGTGAGTATGTGGCCGATCGCCGTCGCGGTGGTCAGCGCGCCGCTGGTCACGCTGTCCTGATTGGACTGGATCATCTTGACGATCGTGTCGCCGATATTGCGGATCTGCTCGTTGCTCATATGCGGCGGACCGTTGATCAGCCAGTCCTGGATCTTGTGGATGCTGTGGGTGATCTCGTCCGACAGTTGCGGAACACCGGCGACGAACTGTTCCACGACGAAGGTCATGATGCCCGCGACGATGCCGAGCGATCCGACCAGCGCGACGAAAACCCCCACCCAGCGCGGCACGCCGAGACGTTGCATCCAATCCACAAGCGGCGCCAGTAGTCCGGCGGCGAGCAGCGCGATGGCGAGCGGGATCACCACCGTCGCGAGTCGCTGCACCACCATGGCGAGTACGTACACCGCCGCGAAGATGACCAGCAGCCGCCACGACCACTCCGCCGACTGCCGGACCAGCGGGTGCACCGCGTCCGCTGCCCCGGCTCTGCGTGCGGGACTCTGCTTCTGGTCGCTCACCTCCGCGAGCCTAACCGGCGCGCGTGGGTGAGGTCGGTCCCCCGTGATCGGGCGGGCTGGTGGCCGAGCCGTCGACGGGTGCGGCGCGCAACCACCACGACATGCCCGGATGATCGAAACGCTAGATTGGTGCACGTGTCAGCGCCCCTGGAAGCGGTCAAACAGACCATGCGAACGCGCTGGCCGCTGTACCTGACGTCGATGCTGTTGGCCAACGCCTTCGGCGCGGTGCTGGTGTGGGCGTTCATCCAATATGGACTCCCGGTTCCGGAAGGGGAGGCGGCCGGCGCGCGGCGCGTCGGGCTCCTCGTTCCCGCCCTCGTGTTCATCACCGGGGGCCTGTTGAGTCTGGCGGCGTCGGCGTTGATGCTGCGCCCGGTGATGCGCTGGCAGATGCGCGGCGGGCCGCCGAGCCGCCAGGAGCAGATGGCCGCCCTGCACGCACCGCTGCGCCAGGCGTTCGTGCACCTGGTGCTGTGGCTGGTCGGCGGTGCGGTGCTGGCCGCGCTCATCATCTCCGCCACGCCCGAACTCGCCGGGGCCGTCATCGTCACCGAATGTATGGCGGCGACCATCGTGTTCGGCTTCACCTACATGCTCGGCGAACGTATTCTGCGTCCGGTCGCCGCCGAGGCGCTGACGGCGGGCACCTTCGACCACACGCTGACCCCCGGCGTCGGCACGCGCATGGGCATGACCTGGGGGATGGGCACCTTCGCCCCGACCATCGCGATCGTGCTGCTGTGCGTCACCCAGATCACCTCGGACGTGAAATTCTCCGCCCAGTCGCTGGCGATCTCGATCCTGCTGCTCTCCGGGGTGGTGATCATGCAGGCGCTCGCGCTGTCGATGCTGACCGGATCCAGCATCTCCGATCCGGTCCGCCAGCTCAGCCAGGCCATCGACCGGGTGCAGGAGGGCGCGCGCGACGTCCAGGTCGAAGTCTTCGACGGCAGCGAGATCGGTCTGCTCCAGGTCGGGTTCAACCGGATGATGGAGGAGGCGGCCAAACGTCGTCAGCTCCAGGAACTCTTCGGTCAGCACGTCGGCGAGGAGGTCGCCCAGCGCGCCCTCGACTACGGCACCGAACTCGGCGGCGAGACCAGATTCGTCGCGGTGCTGTTCGTCGACATGGTCGGGTCGACCGCGGCCGCCGCCGAACGTCCGCCGACCGAGGTCGTCGGTCTGCTCAACGAATTCTTCCGCATCGTCGTCGACGTCATCGACCGCCATCACGGATTCGTCAACAAATTCGTCGGCGACGCCGCGCTCGCGATCTTCGGCGCGCCGCTGGACCGGCCGGACGCGCCGACCGCCGCGCTGGCCGCCGGTCGCGACCTGCGCGAGGCCTTGCGCGAGGTACCCGGACTCGATATCGGTATCGGCGTTTCCGCGGGCCTGGCCGTCGCGGGGAATATCGGTGCGGCGAACCGATTCGAGTACACGGTCATCGGCGACCCGGTCAACGAAGCCTCTCGTCTGACGGAACTGGCCAAGGACCAGCCGGGCCGGGTGCTCGCCTCCGGCAGCGCGCTGTATTTCGCCGACGAGAGCGAGCAGCGGTTGTGGATATCCGGCGAAGAGGTGCAGTTGCGCGGACGGCGGCGCAAGACCCGACTCGCGTGGCCGAAGGACAACGGTGGGCCGACCGTGGATGCGGACAGCGAAACGACGGGTCGTTAGGCTGACCGCGTGAGCGCCAACGGGGAGACAGTAGGTAAGCCCCCGCCCCCGCCCGGGCCGTCGTCGGCGACACGGCGTCGCGGCAGATTCTGGTGGGTCAAGTGGGTTCTCGGTGTCGCGCTCGCCGCACTGCTGATCGCCGAGGGTTTCTATCTCTGGCCGCGCCTGCACGAATCCTGGCAGAGTCTCACCGAGATCCACTGGGGTTGGCTCGCGGCCGGTGTCTGGTTCCAGGCGCTGTCCATGAGCGGATTCGGGCGGGTGCAGAAACAGCTGCTGCGGGCGGGCGGCGTCGACGTCAGTCAGCGGAAATCGGTCGCGGTGGTCTACGGCGCGACCGCGATGTCGGTGACCCTGCCCGCCGGGCAGGTCTTCTCCACCGCGTTCACCTACCGCCAGACCCGTCGCTGGGGCGCCAGCCCGATCGTCGCCTCCTGGCAGTTGGTGATCTCCGGGGTGATCGCCACCGTCGGGCTCGCACTGCTCGGGGTCGGCGGCGCGCTGCTGGTCGGCAATCGGGTCGGCCCGCTCAAACTCATCCTGTCGCTGGCCGGTGTCGTCGC
Source organism: Nocardia noduli (assembly GCF_019038455.1). Classification (NCBI taxonomy): domain Bacteria; kingdom Bacillati; phylum Actinomycetota; class Actinomycetes; order Mycobacteriales; family Nocardiaceae; genus Nocardia; species Nocardia noduli. The sequence continues at coordinate 35,096 of NZ_JAFMPL010000053.1, read as the reverse complement.
GCTGGTGTGGGTCGGCAATTACATCTCGACCAATCCCGGTTCGCTGGAATCGGTGCTGCGGCGCGTTCTCGCCGGGGTCAACCGCCTGCGTAAACGCGAAGCCGACCACGGCATGGACAAGGTCGAGGAAATCCTCGGCCAGCTCGAATCGGTCGATCTGGGCACCCGCGACGGCGTGCTCGTCGGATTCTGGGCCATCGTGCACCGCTTCGCCGATGTCGCCTGTCTGGGTGCCGCGTGTTACGCGGTCGGCGCCGACCCGAAACTCGCCGGACTCCTGCTCGCCTTCGCCGCCGGTAAAGCCGTGGGATCCATCCCCTTCGCGCCGGGCGGCATCGTCTACGTGGACGCGACCCTGATCTACGGTCTCACCGTGGCGGCGGGCCTGCCCGCCGCGCAGGCCGTCGCGGGCGCTTTCGTCTACCGGCTGATCAGTTTCATCCTCGTCGCGATCATCGGCTGGATCGTCTTCGCCTTCCTGTTCCGCACTCCGCAGGCCGACGACGCCGAATTCGAGAAGGAATTCGAACAGCGCAGGACCGTGTAGTTCCCCGCCCCGCCCGATTCATGACTCGACAGTGCGAAGTGTCCGGGCCGGTGGCCGTTCGCCCTGGAACTACGCTGGCGGCCGTGAAAAAAGTTGCGCCGTGGCTGGTCGATCTGTTGCTGGTGATCCTGTTCTGCGTCATCGGGCGGCGCAGCCACGACGAAGCGATTCTCACCGGTCTGCTGAAGACCCTGTGGCCGTTCGCGATCGGCCTCGCCCTCGGCTGGATCGCGGTGCGCGTGCTCGCGAGCCGCAGGGCGGGCGACCGTCCGATCGACGGGATCGCGCTCTGGCCGACCGGCGTGCTGGTCTGGCTCGGCACGCTCTGCGGCGGCATGGTGCTGCGCGCGATCAGCGGCCAGGGCACCGCCGCGAGTTTCATCGCGGTCGCGACGACGGTACTCGCGCTGTTCCTGCTCGGCTGGCGCGCGGCGGTGACCGCCCTGCGGTGAGCCCGGGATCGACCCGATCGGTCAGTCGTTGACGCCGATGCGGCGGGCGAACGCGCGCAGCGGGACTCGACGGTCGTGGTCGAGCAGTTCGGACACGATATGGCGGGGCAGGGTCTGGTACTTCATCCAGTCGACGCCGCCGACGCGTTCGGCGTTGAGGAGCGCGTCCAGGGCGCGCTGGTATTGGCCGGTGCGGGTCCACGCCACGGCGGTGTCGGCGATGTGGCGGGCCCGCGAGGCCTGGGGGAGACCGCCGTTGCTCGGCATCCCCTTGGCGGCGGCCAGTGCCTCGGCGTAACGCTCGCAAGAGACGTTCACGTCGACGGTCTGCATGACGACCTGGGAGGGACCGAAATAGGTTTCGTAGTCCTGCCGGTCGCCGCCGATGCGCAGCGCGACTTCACCCGCGGCCTCGACCAGCGACAATGCCTCGTGGATGTCCTGCCCCCGGCCCGCGGCCGTCGCGCCTTGCAGGACAAGCGATCCGTACGCGGACAGGTGCGCCGGGCATTCGTCGCCGCTGGGTTCGAGTTCGGACGCGGCGCGTAAGGCGACCTTGCGCGATTCCTCGTAGCGGCCCTGCACGAGCAGTTGCCACGCGATCGAGCCTCGAATCGTGGCGAGCAGCAGGGGATCGCCGCCGTGTTCGGCCGCGCCGAGCGCCTGCCGGACGGCGAGGAAGGCCGGATCGGTCTGGCCGAGGTGGACCAGGGTGCAGCCGGTGACCCAGTACATCCGCGCCAGCAGTTCGTTGGCGGGCGCGACCGTGCCGTTGCGCGCGGCGTGCACGGTGGCGCGCAGCTGGGTGAGCCCGGACGGCAGCAGGGTGGTGAGCAGTTCGTAGCGCCCGGCCCAGTAGGCGCCCCACGCGTAATCGACCGAACGGCTGCCCTCTTCGAGGCTGACGGCCTGTTCGTCGGGAAATTCTCCGAGAAGATCGTCAACGGGGGTTAACGCTCGGCGGATCGCCACGATGCCCGCGTCGGGGTTGCTGGAAGGTATCCCGTGCCGCTTGCCGACGAGATCGGAGATATCGACATCCAATGCGCGCGCGAGCTTTTGCAGGCTCGCGATGGACGCGGTCTGCCGTCCGCCCTGCTCGAGCTTGCGTACGAGATCGACACTCACCCCGGCTTGATCGGCAAGTTGACGTTGCGTCAGCGCTTTGCCGCGAAAGCGCCTGATCCGCACGCCGATCGACGAATCGTCCATGTACCCATGTCCTTTGTTACATCCGGGTTTCAGAGTACGACGCTAAGCGATCGCGGTCGAGCACAGTGGGACATTACGTACGACTCGTCGCCGCACGGTTGGAATACCGTTGCCTTTCTGCAACTTTGAGAACGCAAAGGGCGGCGGCAATGATCACGATGCCGAACACCACCGTGCGGGCTCCTCGCGCCGATCGCGCGACCGAGCCGGGTGCACATTCAGATCGAACGGCGCGCGACACCCAGCGCACCATCAGACTGCGCGATTTGCTCCTACCGACGCAGAACTCGTTACTCGTACTGTCCGGCGATCGCGGTGAGGGGTAAACGTCATGTTCGAACGCTGTCAGACACCACACGATATCGCGCGCCTGCTGCGACATCGATACGGACTTCCGGTGCAACTGCTCGCCGGTCGTCCGATGATCGTCACCGGCTCCGTACTCGGCGCGGTGGTCATGCCGCCGGAACTGGGCCGCTCGGTACTCGCCACGCTGGACCGGAATTTCACCGCACCGGTGGTGGCCGATCCCGGCGAACGCACCTGGACCTTCCTGGTCGCGCCGCCGAGCCCGGCCCCGCCGCTGGAGGTCGCGATCCGGCGATTCCTGTCCGGACATCAGGTCGTCGTGGTCCCAGGCGGACGTCAAGTCCTGCTGCCGACCACGGATACAGCACTGGGCTGGCACTGGGCGGGCGAACCGGCCCCCGGTGTGCTGCGCATGCCACCCCGCTCGGCCGTGTTGAACGCCGTGCACCAGGTGACGGGCATGCGGGCGCCGACCCCGTAGGCCAACCGGCGTCCCCGGCCTCCATCCGATCTCAGTCGGGTGGAGGCCGGTCGGGTACTTATCGGCCCACGCTCGGGTGTTTCTACTCATCCCGGTAACCCGTACGGGACCGACCATGAGTACATGACGACCTCTATCGACCCGGCGCTGATCACACGGCTCTCGGGTGAGTTCACCGCGCTGGGCACGCAGATGGGCGTACTCGGCCGCGATCTCGACCTCCTGCACGCCCAACTCCTGGGCGAAACCCGCCGCGCAGCATCCGACGTCTCACCGGTGCCCGCACCGCTCGCCGGTCCCGGTACTCGGCCGCGGTCTGCGGGTAGTCCGGGTGCGCCGGGCGGATCCGCCGCGCAGACCGCGTCCGATCCACCTTCCGCCCCCGGAACACGCGATGCCCCTTCCGGATCTGCGGGACGGGCTGCACCCGGCGCACCTTCGACCCCCGGGGTACACGATGTCGACGGCCCCGCCGCCGCTGACGTGCCCAATTCGACGGTCGGGTCGGCTGATTCCGCGCCCGCAGCGGCCGCTGCTCGAAACGTCGCGGCCGGTGCCTCCGCGGCGGCATCGTCGCAGACTCCACCGGCACCGGCACCGGCACCGTGGCCGGGGCAGGGTCAGGGTGCCCGGGTGCAGGGTTACGGCGCGGTGCCTCCCGGCACTGCGGTCCCCACTCCGCACGGTGGAATGGCGACGCCCCCTTACGGTCCCGGTCGGTCGCCGCGTTGGGGTGCGCCGGTCGGGCCGCCGCCGGGGTGGCGTCCGCCGGTGCCGCCGGTGCGGAAGGCTGCCGTCGCGCGGACTCCGTGGTGGCAGCGGGAAGGGGTGATCAGCCGGGTGCTCGCGGTCGCCGGTGTCGGCGTGACCCTGATCGGTGTGGTGATGCTGCTGGTGCTCGCCGCGCAGGCGGGATACTTCGGGCCGGTGCTCAGAGTCGGTGCCGGAGCGGTGTTCTCGGCCGTGCTGGTCGGGGCGGGTATGCGGGTTTTCGGGCGCGTCGGCGGCCGGGTCGGCGGAATCGCGTTGGCGGCCACCGGTATCGCGGGCGCCTATCTCGACGTCGTCGCGGTGACGGCGATCTACGACTGGTTGCATCCGGTGCTCGGACTCGCGGTGGCGCTGGCCGTCGCTGCGGGCGGCGTGGCGTTGGCGATGGAATGGAAATCGCAGCCGCTGGCGGTGCTGGTCGTCGCCGGCGCGGCGGCGTTGTCGCCGGTGGTGACCTCGGAACTGATGTTGCTCGGATTTCTGATTGTGCTCCAATTGGCCTGCGCACCTGTGCAACTGGTTCGCAATTGGCCCGTCCTGCACGTGGTGCGCACACTGCCCGCCGTCCTCGCGACGCTGGGTTGTGTCGCCATCGCCACCTTCGATGATCCCGCACCCGATCGCGTGAACTGGTTGCTCGCCGCGGCGATCGCGATCGCGGTGATCGGGCTGGTCACCACGGTTCTCGTGGTGCGCGGACGCCCCTCCGACGTGATCGCGTCACTGGCCTTCGCGATGGCGACGACACCGCTGCTCGCGATGCCGGTCCTGTTCGAACGTCGCGCGGCTGTCCTCGTCGCCGCGATCTACGCGGCGGTGCTGCTCGCCCTCGCGGCGGCGTACCTGTCCCCGAAACTGCGTGCGGTGCTGCGTATTCCGGGCCACACCGCGACGGTGGCGGCGATCGCGGGGGCGTTCGCGCTACTCGAGGTGTGCTTCCGGGTGACCGATGTGCAGACAGCGCCGATCGCGCTGTTGCTGGTGGCGATCGGCTTCCTCGGCGTCGCGGGACAGGTGCGCTCGCGGGTGGCCGCGGCACTCGGCGGCGCGTTCGCGGCACTCGGCGCGTTCGGACTCCTGGTCTCCGCCTCGCCGAATATCCTCGCGACGCAACGACTCGCGCAGGAGAACCTGGATATCTCGACGGTGCTCGCCGCCGTTCTCGCGCTGGCGGTGGTCGCGGTCGCGGTGTGGGGGATCAGGAAACTGCCGACGATGTCCTCGGGCGACACCGAGGAATCGATGCTGTGGATCGTGGCCGCCGCCGTCGCCCTCTACGCGGTGACGGTCACGACGGTGTCGATCGGGGTGGCGTCGGGTGCTGCCGACGGATTCGTCATCGGACACTGTGCCGCCACCATCCTGTGGATGGTCGGCGCGACGGCAGCGCTGCTGTACGGCCTGCGCAATCTGTCGCGCTCGGCGGCGGTGGCCAAGGTGGCGCTCGGCTCGGGACTGCTCGTCACCGCCGCCGCGCTCGTCAAACTGTTCCTGTTCGATCTGGCCACGCTCGACGGACTGGTCCGCGTCGCCGCGTTCCTGGTGGTCGGTGTGCTCCTGCTGGTCGTCGGCACCCGGTACGCCCGCGCCTTCGCGGAGGCGGGGGCTACTCGGGATCGCGACGGCGAAGAAGTTCGTTGACGCTGACGGTGCGGCCGTCACTCCCGTGGTGACGGCCCTCGTCGGCGTTGCTCGCGACGCGACGACGTGACGACCGGAGTTCGGCCATCCAGTTCTCGATACTGCTGCGGTTCTCCTCGGGAGTCTCAGCGGTATCGGCGTTCTCGGCCGACTCCGCATCGGGTCCGTGCGATTCGTGATGCGGACGGCCCGTCGTCTCCGCCTCGCCGACCGGTCGCGGCGCCGACACCTCGGGTACCTGCGGCGCCGACACCTCGGGCAGGTCGCCGCCCGATCGCGCGCCCCGGACCATATCCGAGGAGATGGCGCTGCGCGCCGAATCACCGGTCCGGAAAACGGCGGGTGCGGGTTCGGTGGGCGGCAGATCCGGTTCCGAGGACGAAGTTCTCGCGGACTCGACGGGGGACGAAGTTCTCGCGGACTCCACGGAAGACCGAGTTCTCGTGGACTCGACGGACGGCGTCCGCGCGGAGTCGACAGCGGACGGCGTCCTCGCGGACTCGACCGGTGACGGCGGCCGCACCCCCTCGGCCGAGGGGACAGCCCAGCTGGGCTCGCCCGCCGGTCGCGCGGGTTCCCCGCCGTGCCGACCAGGCTCCGGCGCGGATACCGCGGGCGGCACCGCACGCGGACGCGTGGGATCGGCCTGCGCGGGTGCGGAGCGGGTCCTGTTCGGATCGGGAGCCGTCGGACGCGGCGGCGTGGCTTCGCCAGGCTTGCGGACCTGCGCGCGCGGACCAGCGGCCCTCGGCACCGCCCCGATACGCGCGGTCGGCGCTTCGGCTTCGATCTCGGCGACGGTGCGCGGCCTGCGCGGCGAGCGGCGCAGTTTGCCACCCTCCACCGCGGGGATCTGCATGGTGACCGGATCGGTGATCGGGGTGGTCTTGACCAGGTCGACCACCTCGCCGCCACCGGGACGCTCGTCGTCGAGGATGGGTTCGCCCAGGCCGATCTTCTCCTGGATGCGTTTCATCCAGGCGGGAGCCCACCAGCAATCGTCGCCGAGCAGTTTCATGGTGGCGGGCACGAGCAGCATGCGCAGAATGGTGGCGTCGATGAACAGCGCCGCGATCAGGCCGTAGGCGATGTACTGCATCATCACCAGATCGGAGAAGGCGAACGCGCCGACGACCACGAGCAGGATCAGTGCCGCCGCGGTGATGATCCGGCCGGTCTGGGCGGTGCCGATACGCACCGCCTCGGTGGTCGACGCGCCCTGGGAGCGTGCCTCGACCATGCGTGAGAGCAGGAAGACCTCGTAGTCGGTCGACAAGCCGTAGATCACCGCGATGATCAGCACCAGCACCGGCGACATGATCGGTTGCGGGGTGAAATTCAGCAGACCGGCCCCGTGCCCGTCGACGAAGATCCAGGTCAGGATGCCCAGGGTGGATCCGAGACCCAACGCGCTCATGAGCGCGGCCTTGATCGGCAGCACCAGCGACCCGAAGGTCAGGAACATCAGCAGCGTGGTCACGAACAGCACGAGCGCGATCATCAGCGGCATGCGATCGAGCAGCGCGTCGATGCTGTCCTTCTGGATCGTCGGCTGTCCGCCGACGTACATGGTGACGTCGTCGGGCAGTTCCAGCGAGCGCAGATAGTCGATCGTCGGGTCGGAGTTCTCCGAATCCTGGAGTGTGGCGCTGGTGCGATAGACGTCGGTTTGGGTGGTCGACCGCTGCGGCACCTCGAAATTGCCGGTGAGGCCGGGCGCCTGGTTGGCTTCTTTCCAGACCTTGCCGACATCGGTGCTGTTGTCGGACACGAAGACCAGCTGGATCGGGTCGGTCTTCTTCAGCGGGAAGATCTGATAGAACTCCTGCAACGCCACGCGGGTCGGATTGTCCGGCGGCAGGTACCGCTCGTTGATACCGCCGAAGGCCAGATTCTTGACCGGAATGATCAACAGCAGCAGCAGGACGCAGATCGGCACCGCGATCTTGAGCGGATGCTTCATCACCCACTGGGTGGTCCTGCCCCAGAAGCCGTTCTCGATATCGTCCGCGGTCTTGGCCTTGCGGAAGCGTTTGAGGCCGAACGAGTCCACGCGCTGCCCGAGGACGGCCAGCATCGCGGGCAGGATGGTGATCGCCGACAGCGCGGCCAGCGACACCGTGGCGATCGTGCCGTAGGCCACCGATTTCAGGAAGCCCTGCGGGAACAGGAGCATGCCGCCGAGACTCGCGATGATCATGGTCGCGGAGAACACGACGGTGCGACCGGCGGTCATCACGGTGCGGCGCACGGCCGCCCGCGTGTCGTAGCCCTCGGCGAGTTCTTCACGGAATCGACTGACCATGAACAGGCCGTAGTCGATCGCCAGGCCCAGACCGATCATCGAGACGACGCCGGAGACGAACGAGTTCACCTCGGTGAACCGCGTCAGGAACATGATGATGCCGTTGGCGCCGATGACGGTCAGGCCGCCGATGATCAACGGAAGTCCCGCGGCTATCAGGCCGCCGAAGATGAAGAACAGCAGGATCGCCACGGCCGGGATGGCCAGCATCTCCATGCGCAGCTGGTCGGCGGCCATGGTGTCGTTCAACGTGCCCGCGACCGCTTGCAGGCCGGTGACCTGCACATCGACGCCCGGAATGTAGAAGACGTCCTTCACTTTCCGGTAATTGCGCACCATATCGGTGTCGTTGTCACCGACGATGGCGACCGAGGCGAAGGTGTATTTCTTGTCCTTGGACCCGAAGGTCAGCGGAACGCCCGGCCCGGTTTCGGTCTGCCAGTACGCGCCGTTGATCTTGGCGATCTCGTTCGGGTAGGTCTTGGGCAGCGAATTCAGGTTGTCGACGACCTGCTGACGGAACTGCGGGTCATCGATCGTCTTGCCTTCGGGCGCGGTGTACAGCACGATCACGTCGCTGGTGTGATCACGCCCGAACGCCTCGTCGGCGACCCGTGCCGCCTCCGCGGATTCCGAGGTGGGATCGTCCCACCCGCTGGAACTGAGATGGTCTTCGAGGCCGAAGCCGTAGCCGCCCAGGCCGAGTAGGGCGGCCACCACCACGCCGATGACGGCGTAGCGCAGCCGGTAGACCAGATCGCCCCAGCGTGTGAACACTAAGCGACTCCTTGAGCAGGGCGAGAGGTGAGCAGTGCCGTCAGCGGCCGGAACGGCTGCAGCCAGGCACCCTCGTCGGGCAGCGAGTCGAGGCTCACCCGGGGCAGTGGTTCACGGAACACACCCGGGATGTCCTCGAGGTCGATGAACTCGAGGGTATCGGATGTGACGGCCCAACTCGCATGCTCGCGGAAGCCCAATACCTGAACGGGGATTCCGTGCGCGGCGAGTTCTTCGAGAGGTTCGCGAAACGCCTGGCCGTCGGCCGAGGCCACCATGATTCCGGCCAGACCCGCGCCGCGCCTTCGTAGCTCGATATGCCCGAGCATGTCGGCGTCGACGTCGGAATCCTCGTCGATCTTCGGTTTGGCGAAGACGGCGTAGCCGACATTGCGCAGCGCCTCGACCCACGGCCGCACCACGTCCGCGGTGCCGGGGGCGATATTGGTGAAAACGGTCGCTTCCGGTTCGACGCGGCCAGTGCTGCCGACCGACAGTTCCGCGGCCCTGGCGAGCAGCCAGCGGCCGAGCGCGTCGAAACGCGGGCGGTAGGCGGCGGTCGGTCGGCCGCCGAGGATGGCGCCCAGACCCATGTCGAGGTTCGGCGCGTCCCAGACCAGGAGCACCCTTCGCACGTCGGGACCCGCAGCGCCGACGACTTCCGCCGCCGGGCCCGCGACCTCCACCTCGACGTCGACGCCCCCGGTGGCCGTCTCGTGGGCAATCTGACCGACGCTCATAACTCCGCCTCGGCGGCGCTCGACACCCTCATGACCGTCATGACGGCTGAGCTAATTGATCGCTCGCTGCGCTCGCACATCATTCGATCTTGCCCCATATGAACTCGGTGACCGCGCTTCCGGCGCGTTGCGCCTTGCCCTCGAATTTCGTGACGGGTCGATCGAAGCCGATCGGGGCGGTGTCGCGCGGGTCGGCTCCCGCCCCGCCCGTGGTCTCGTTCAGGCCGGTGAACAGGGGTTCGGCGGCACCCACTTCGGCGATGTGTTCGGCGTAACCCGCGTGGTCGGTCGCGACATGCAACACACCGCCGGTGCGCAGCCGCGAGGCGATCAGCGACAGCGTGGTGGGTTGCAGCAGCCTGCGCTTGTGGTGGCGGGCCTTGGGCCACGGATCGGGGAAGAAAACGCGGACGCCGGTCAGCGACTTCTCGGCAATCATGTGCTCCAGCACGTCGACGGCGTCGCCGCGCAGCAGGCGGACGTTCTCGATCCGCTCCCGCTCGACCCGTTGCACCAGTTGGGCGAGGCCGGGCTGGTACACCTCGATGCCGATCAGGTTCACCTCGGGTTCGGCCTGGGCCATCACCGCCGTCGCGGTGCCGGTGCCACAGCCGATCTCGATGACGAGCGGAGCGTCGCGCCCGAACCAGGCCGCCGCGTCGAGCTGTTCGTCGCCGACGTCGCGGCCGATGGCGGGCCACATGCGGTCCCAGGAGGCCTGCTGATTCGGGGTCAGCGCGGCCCTGCGGGACCGGAAGCTGGTGACCCGGGGGTACAGGCGGGAGCCGGTGGTCGAGCGTCGTCCGGCTTCGAGGGGCGCCGAGGCTGTGGACGGCGGGCCCTGAACCGACTCGGCAGTGTGGTTGGCGGCGTCGTTCACGACATCCATTGTCCAGTATCGATTTCTCGGCCCGGCAATCGAACCCCGCGAGCGCGATCCGCGCATGGTCAGCGGGACCAAATATCTGTGTCTGACGGTGACATCAAGCCGCGCATTCCTCGGCCATCCGCGGCGCCGACGCGCTCTCCTGGCGCAACGGTCGCCCGAGCACGACTTTGGCGGTGGTCGTCGCCATCTCCAGCAGACCGCGCAGGCCCGTCGCCGACGCGAGCACCGACCACACGGTGGTGTCGCGATCCGGCGTCACCGGTGCGCCCGCGAGACGGTCGCCGAGCCAGTCCAGGCTGATCGGGGTAGCCATCACCAGCATCGAGAAATGCTCGGAGAGCCGGTCGCGGACATAGGTGACGTGCGCGCCGCCCTCGCGGTAGCGCCGCACCTGACCGTCGACGCCATCCATGTGGATGACCTGGTCGTGGATCGGCTGAACCACCAGCAGCGGGCAGGTCGGGGTCGAGTTGCCCAGACGCAGGTCGTCGAACATAGCGGTGAATTCCGGCGCGGCCAGAATCTCTTCCAGCCTGCGTCCGGTCGTGTAATCGCCCATCTTCTGGTTGGCCAGCGACAGGATCGCCCACAGCGGAGTCGCGCGTTCGGCCCTGGCGACGAACCGGTGCCCGTCCATGGTGAGCTCGTCGCGGACCACCGCGCCCAGCACCGGGTACAGCTTGCGAAGCGCCGCGATGACGATGGCGGGCAGACCGGCGAACGGCGTGCCGTTCAGGCGGGTGAACACCTCGCCGGGATCGCCGACCGGCGAACCGAGGACCGCGCCGACGATGCGGAGTTCGGGCGCGTAGGTCGGCGCCATCTCGACCACCCAGGAACTGGCCATCCCGCCGCCCGAATAGCCCCAGACGCCCACCGGGGTGTCCGCGTGCAGGTCGAGCGGAGTGAAGGCGAGGGCGGCGCGAATACCGTCGAGCACCCGGTATCCGGGTTCGCGCGGAGCCCCGAAGTTGCCGTGCGGTCCTTCGTGATCGGCGATGGAGACCGCCCAGCCGCGCCGCAGCGCGTTCGCCACCAGCAGCCATTCGAACTGGGTGACCGCGCCGATGGCCTTGGCGCCGCGTTGCAGCGCGTAGGAGGGCGAACATTTCTCGGCGACGGCGTCCATCGCGCTCTGGAACGCGAGCAGCGGTCGGTCGACATCGGGATCGGCGCCTTCGGGCAGCAGCACGGTGGTGACCGCGGCTTCCGGCGCGCCGTGCATGTCGGAGCTGCGGTAGAGCAGTTGCCATGCCGATACCCGCTGCGGTACCAGGCCGAACAGGGCGAGTTCGATCGCGCGGCTGCGCAGGATGGTGCCGGGAGATTTGGCCGCGAACCCGCGCGGGGGCCGGTAGAACGGGTCGGCGCTCGGCAGCGGTGGAATTCCCCGGTGACCCGATGCGGGCACGTCGCGGACAACGCCGATGGCGCCGATGGCGTCGATGCTCATCGCAACCTCCTCATCGAGGACCGGGCCGTGGCCTGGCTCGTCTCCGCCCGGCCGGCTCTACACTGCGAAAAGCGAAGCTGCGTACCGACGCTCGCCGCGATGACGCCGGTGCGAGCGAAGGCGGATCTGTCTGTGAACCCCGGTTATAGGGCTGAACCTCCACATTAGACTCCCCCGCATGAATTCACCGACGGTGTTCATCACCGGCGCGGCAGCAGGAATCGGCCGCGCGACGGCAATGCTCTTCGCCGAGCGGGGGTATCACGTCGGTGCCTATGACGTCGATGAGCTGGGGCTGAGCAGACTGGCCGCCGATATCACGGCCGCGGGCGGCACATTGCGAACAGGTATCCTCGATGTGACCAACAACACCGAGTGGGCGGAAAGTCTGGCAGATTTCCATACCGCGACCGGGCGGTTGGACATCCTCGTCAACAACGCCGGAATCCTGCGGGCCGGTCCGTTCGAGGAACTCGAACTCGATGCCCAGCGCGCGATCATCGACGTCAATCTGACCGGAGTCGTCACCGGGACGCACGCGGCGTTCCGGTACCTGCGCGACACACCGGGAGCCCAGGTGGTGAACCTGTGCTCGGCCTCGGCGATCTACGGCCAGCCCGAACTCGCGACCTACGGCGCCACCAAATCGGCGGTGAAGAGTCTGACCGAGGCGCTGGACCTGGAATGGGAACGCCACGACATCCGCGTCATCGCGATCTGGCCGCTTTTCGTCGCCACCGCGATGGTGGCGGGCGTCGAGACGGCGTCGACCAGGTCGCTCGGTGTGCGTCTCACCGCCGATGATGTCGCCGCCGGGATCTGGGACGCGACCCGCAAACGCGCGCGCCTGTCGAAGGTGCACTACGAGATCGGTGTTCAGGCCAAGGCGCTCGCCGTGGCGGCCAAGTACGCGCCGGGCTGGGCGGTGCGCACCGCCAACAAATTCTTCAGCGGCCAGGCGAACTGAGCCGCTCCCGTCTATGCGCCCGTCCGGTCGTCGCGGACGGCGCGTGCGCCGGGGATGTCTGACAGAATCGCACAGCGACAAGGGGGTGGAGCCATGCCGACGGCTACCGAGAACACCGGTCGGATGCGGGAACGCGGGGTGCCGACACGGGAACAGGATCAGCTCGACCGGCTGCTGGCCGATCTACGCGGGGCGGCGGGCGCCGACACACAGATCGGCTATCACGCCAGCGTGGCCGTCAACGCGTGGCGCAGACCGCCGCGCATCCTGGTCACCGGGCGCGCGCACGTCGGCCGGACGACGGTGCTGCACGCGTTGGCGCTGATGTCGGCCGCGGAGACGGGGCCGGTGGACGAGCCGGACGCGCTCGATCCCGAACTCGACGCCGATATCGTCGTCTACGTGCTGTCCGGCGCGCCGCTGCCCGCCGACCGCAGGGTGCTCGCGAGCCTTCCGCCCGAACGCACGGTCGTCGTGCTCAACAAGGCCGACGCGATCGGCTCGCGCTGGGCCGACGCCGTGGCCGCCGCCGATCAGTACACCAGGGAACTCGGTGTGCTCACGCTGCCCGTCGTCGCCTCGCTCGCCCAGCGCACCCGCGCGGGCGCGCTGACCGACGACGATATGGAGACCCTGCGCAGACTGGCCGCCACCGCCGACCCAGCGCTGACGCTCTCACCCGATCTGTTCGTCTCCCCGGCGGCGGGCCCCGACGTCGCCGAACGCGAGGCCCTGCTGCGCCGATGGGACCTCTACGGCGTCTCCTGCGCGTTGAGCGCCCTGCGCGCCGATCCCGATCTCGCGCCGCACGCCGTGCTCCAACTACTGCACGCCGCGAGCGGTATCGATCCGCTGCACGGACTGCTGCACCGCCGCTACGAGCAGGTCTCGGCGCTGCGCGGCGGCACCCTGCTCGACGATCTGGCCCGGCTCGCGGCACGGTCGCTGCCCGGCGTCGCGGGTCACGCGCGCGACGTCATCGAGGACTACCTCTACGGCGACGACGCCATGTGGCTCGGGCTGTGCGCCGGACTCGCTGACCCCGCTGTCGCGCACCTGGCCGCGGGCTACCGAACCCCCGCGCCCGCCGACGCCGACGACGCGCTTCAGCGCGCCGCGCGGTGGCGGGCCGTCGTATCCGGCGATATGCCCCCCACCGCCCGACGTGCCGCGCTGCGCGTGCACAACGGCTATATCCGACTGTGGGAGCGAATGAGCAGTGCCGGACTCTGATCCACCCGCACGGGATCCCGCCGCGCCCGATGCGGCAGGCGGGGCACCGAGCCCCGACGCTGCCGCCGATTCGGCAACTCCGCAGTACTCGGCGGACCCGGGAAGCCCAGCCGCGCAGGTCGGTGCGGTGACTCGGGCGGACCCGCCGGCGTCGGCGACCGCGGCGGACTCGCCGACCGGCACGGCAGCCGCGGAAACCTCCGTCGCGCCGACCCGAGCGGATTCGGAACTGCCCCCGGATGTGCTGGCGGTCGTCGCGCGGTGGAATCCGCAGGGTGCGGCCCTGCTGAAGGCGGCGCGCGGTGCGGGTGCGGGGTCGGCGGTGGCGCTGATCGGTCCCGACGACGCGAACACCACCCTGTTGCGCACCGAACTCGCGCGATTCGAGCCGAGGATCGATCTCACCGAACCGATGGGTGAGGTGGGGTCCTCGGTCGAATCGACACTGCCCGGCGCGACACCGGCGGCGGTCGCGCTGGTCCTGCTCGACGCGGGCAGTGTCGTGGGCGCGGACAGTCTCGGTCTGATTCGGCGGTTGCGCGCCGATGACACCAGGATCCTGCTCGCGATGAACGGCATCCACGCCTACGGGGACTGGCGGTCGGTCCGCGACCGCGATCTCGAACTGCTGGCGGCGCAGGACCTGGCGGATCTCGACATCATTCCCGTGTCGGCGCGGCTCGCGGCGGCCGCGCGGGCGGGCGGTGACGCGGCGCTGATGGACCGGTCGGGACTCGGCGCACTGCACACGGAACTGACCGAAGCGTCCGCGTCCGCGCCCGGCGACGGCAGACTGGCCGCGCTCGACGAGCGGGTGCTCGCGGAGACCAGGGTGCGGGTGGAAGCCCAGCTGGAAACCCTGCGTTCCGGGGGCGAACCCACCCGGTGGCGGGCCGAGCGGGCGACGCTGATCGCGAGCCGCGACAGCGGACGCGCCACGGCGATGTCGACATTGCGCGGGCAGTTGCATCTGGCCCGCGTCGATCTGATGACGGAGGTCGGTGGCCAGGTCAGGGCACTGCACGTGGCCGCGCGAGCCGAACTCGACCGCCAGCGCCAAGCCGATCTCGCGCACTACCCCGACCGGTTGCAGCAGGTGGTCACCGAGTTGACCGGTGTCATCGATTTCGGCATCGATCGCAGGCTCGCCGAACTCGCCGCCAAGGTGGACGCGGAAGGCGTGTCCTCCGGGAACACGCCGTCGGGGAACGCTGCGCCGCCACACCGGAGGCGCGATGCCGCGCCCCGGGTCGGACCCGATCCCGAGCCGAGACATCGGGGTGTCGAAGATCACCTCATGATCGCTCTCGGTGCGTCCGCCGGGGTCGGTCTCGGCAGGCTGCTCGTCTCGCCGCTGGCTCTGGTTTCCGCGCTGGACGTCGCCAGCATCCCGGTCACGCTGGCGCTGGGAGCGCTCGTTGCCTGGTGGGTGGTACGGACTCGCAGGCAGGTCGCCGATCGGGCGCATGTGCGTCAGTGGGTCGCCGACGCGCTCGTGAACGTCAAGGCTGCGCTGGAACAGCGGGTGGCGACGGCTCTGGTCGAGGCCGAGACCGAGTTGGCCGACCGGGTGGTGCGCGCGAGCGCGGCCCGCATCATCGACACCGATCGGCGTGTCGCGGAATTGGAGACGCGGATCCGGCGAGCAGCGGCCGAGCAACCCGCCCAGCTAGCGGCCTGCGAACGTGATATCGCGACCCTGGATCGGCGGATCCGACTGTTGGATTGGTAACTAATCGGGTATTTCACCTGTACCCGATTCCGTACCGGTCGTCATATCGCGTTAACCTTTAAGGCAGGAACCTGGGCGTCCGCTTCGTCCTTGTACGCCGTCCAGCCGGGGCGAGCTTTCGACTGGTCGTAGCGGGTGCCTTCCCGCCAACGGTGGCGCTTGGTGTGTTCGCGCTGGTCATGGGCCTTGGGCCAGGCGGCGAAGCATCGTAGAGCCCGCCCATCTCAGGAGAGTTTTCATGACCTCAGCGACCATTCCTGGTCTTCGTGGATCCGACGGCACAGCGCCGACCGAGCACAGCGAACTACTCGCCTGGGTACAGGAAGTCGCAGAACTCACTCAGCCTGAGCGAGTCGTGTGGGCGGACGGTTCCGACGCGGAATGGGAGCGGCTTACAGACCAGTTGGTCGAGGCGGGCACCTTCAAGCGTCTCGATCCGAAGAAGAAGCCGAACTCCTTCCTAGCCTTATCCGATCCGTCGGACGTGGCGCGCGTCGAGTCGCGCACCTACATCTGTTCCAAGTCCGAGGCGGACGCGGGCCCGACCAACAACTGGGTCGACCCGGCCGAGATGCGCGCCACCATGACCGAGCTGTACCGCGGCTCGATGAAGGGCCGCACCCTCTACGTGGTGCCCTTCTGCATGGGTCCGCTGGGCGCCGAGGATCCGAAACTGGGCGTCGAGATCACCGACTCGGAATACGTCGTGGTGTCGATGCGCGTGATGACCCGCATGGGCACCGCCGCGCTGGAGAAGCTGGGCACCGACCGCCCCTTCGTGAAGGCGCTGCATTCGGTCGGCGCGCCGCTGGCCGAGGGCGAGGCCGACGTGCCGTGGCCCTGCAACGACTCCAAGTACATCACCCACTTCCCCGAGGACCGCGAGATCTGGTCCTACGGTTCGGGCTACGGCGGTAACGCGCTGCTCGGCAAGAAGTGCTACTCGCTGCGCATCGCCTCGGCGATGGCCCACGACGAGGGCTGGCTGGCCGAGCACATGCTGATCCTCAAACTGATCTCCCCCGAGAACAAGGCCTACTACATCGCCGCCGCGTTCCCGAGCGCCTGCGGTAAGACCAACCTCGCGATGATCCAGCCGACCGTTCCCGGCTGGCGCGCCGAAACCCTCGGCGACGACATCGCCTGGATGCGTTTCGGCAAGGACGGCAGGCTGTACGCGGTCAACCCGGAATACGGTTTCTTCGGCGTCGCGCCCGGCACCAACAACAGCTCCAACCCGAACGCCATGGCGACCATGGACGCGGGCAACACCGTCTACACCAACGTCGCGCTGACCGATAACAACGACGTGTGGTGGGAGGGTCTGGAAGGCGAGCCCGATCACCTGACCGACTGGAAGGGCAACGACTGGTACCTGCGGGAGACCGAGACGCTGGCCGCCCACCCGAACTCGCGCTACTGCACCCCGATGTCGCAGTGCCCGATCCTGGCCCCCGAGTGGGACGACCCGCAGGGTGTGCCGATCTCGGCGATCCTGTTCGGCGGTCGCCGCAAGACCACCGTCCCGCTGGTGACGGAATCCTTCGACTGGCAGCACGGCGTGTTCATGGGCGCGACGCTGTCCTCGGAGCAGACCGCCGCCGCCGAGGGCAAGGTCGGCACCGTGCGTCGCGACCCGATGGCGATGATCCCGTTCATGGGCTACCACGTCGGTGACTACCTGAACCACTGGATCAATATCGGCAAGAACGCCGACGCGAACAAGCTGCCGAAGATCTTCTACGTCAACTGGTTCCGTCGCGGCGACGACGGCCGTTTCCTGTGGCCCGGATTCGGCGAGAACTCCCGCGTGCTGGAGTGGATCGTCGGCCGGATCGAAGGCAACGCCGAGGCCGTGTCGACAGCGATCGGTCACGTGCCCACCGCGTCGCAGATGGATCTCGACGGCCTCGACGTCGAAGCGAACGATGTCGACGAGGCACTCGCGGTCGATGTCGACGAGTGGCGCAAGGAGATTCCACTCATCGAGGAGTGGTTCGAATTCGTCGGCGACAAACTGCCTTCGGGCGTTCGTGACGAATTCGAGGCGCTCAAGCAGCGGCTCGCCTGATCCACGGCTCTCCCGACCGCCCCGCACCCTTATTCGGTGCGGGGCGGTCGGCGTCTCATTCGGTGAAGGGCGCGAACCGGATCATCTGGTTGAACCCGGCTGTGACGAGCAGTTTCGATCGGCCTTCCGGCACGGCTTTCGCCTCGGCGTCGAACGCGGCGACCAGGTGACGTTTGAGTTCGCGGCGCGGGTGACGGGTCAGCAGGTCCGCGATCCACTCGCGGTCGAATTCGCCGATGCGGGCGCCGATCACGTCCACCGACGCGCCCGCGGAGACGAAACCACCGGGGTCGCTCAGGTCGGCGGCGACGCCGGGGGTGATGTGGGAGGCGATGGCGGCGCCGATCGCCTCGGCCCGGTCCGGTGCGGTTCCTTCGCGTAGCGCGAATTCGACCGCGGCCTCCGCGCCGGTCACCGCGAAACAGCGCCCCGGCGTCGGCTGTTCCAAGCGCAGATCGTGCAGCAGGCACGCGACGTAGACCAGTTCGTCGTCGAAACGCGCGCCGTCGAGATCGGCGAGTACCCGGCCGAAGAAATAGGTCCGGTACGAATGTTCGAGCATGTGCGCCGAGAGCGATTCGCGCGCTTGCTGTTCCGCTGCCACGGCCAGCCCGGAATCCGGGACCCGCAATCCTTCGAATTCCAGCCGTCCGCTGCCGCGCCCGCCCAGCGCGCTCGCCGCCTTGGCCGCGAGTAGTCCCGGCACGGCGCGGGCCAGCGCGGCGGCCAGCTGTCTGCGTTGCGCGCCCGACAGCGCGCCCCCGGTCCGAGTCGCCCATTCCCAATCGAGTTCCACTGGGGCTCCCACGCTGTTCTCCTCTGTTCGGCGTACCGATTCGAGTGAAACCCGCGCGCTCGTCCGGGGCGAGTGGCGTGAACGCCAGTAATACTCGGATTCTCGCCAGAGAGTGCGCGATGCTCCGCGAACCTACCTCGGACACGAACGAGCCCCGACCGGACAACCGGATCGGGGCTCGTTCGGTATCGCGGGGAGTATCAGTCGATGGTGCAGCCGGAGATGGGCTTGTCGCCCAGGCGATCCAGCAGGTAGGTGACCGCGTTGTCCGGGCCGAAGCCGTCGATCAACTCCGGTCCGAAATGGCCGGGCAGCGTGGTGCCGGGCAGGATCGGCGGCAGGTCGTTGGTGCGGAAGGTGACCGTCGCGCCCTGCGCGCACCAGTCCTCGGCCAGCTGACGCGCCTGGCCGTAGGGGACGGTGTCGTCGTTGAGGCCGCTGGTGATCAGCACCGGTGTGGCGGGAGCCGAATTGCCCAGGCGCATCTCGGCCAGGGCGGGGATCGCTTCGGGGATCTCGGCCAGATGCTCGCTGAGCGATCTGCCGTCGACGGTCAGCGTATTGGTCCGCAGGAAGGGCTGATTGAAGATGACGTCGCCGACGCATTCGTTGCTCAGCGTCGCCAGCATCGCGCGCCCCGCAGGGGTGGTCACCCGGTCGACGGCTTTGTTCAGCTCCGGGTAGCGCGCCAGCAGGCCGTTGATAGCGAATCCGATGGCGCCGCCGATCAGCGCGCCGTCGATGCGGGCGAGGATCGCGGCCAGATCGGCGGTCGGGCCGCCCGCCCAGGTGCCCTTGAGATTCAGTTCCGGCGCGTAGTCCGGCTGCATTTCCGCCGCGGCGCCGGTCGCGCCGCCGCCCTGGGAGTACCCCCAGAACACCACGGGGGTCTCGGGTCCGACACCGGCCACATTGTTGGCCGCGCGAGCGCCGTCGAGGATGGCGTGCGCGCCCTCGATCCGATTGGCGAAAGTATGGATGCCGGGGGTTCCGAGACCGATGTAGTCGGTGACGAGGACGCGAGCGCCGAGGGCGCTCCATACTGCCGAAGACGGCAGTTCCTGATTCGCCGAGACCGAGAACGCGGGCGAGAAATTGAACGACAGCGCGGTCGAGAACGCCACCGACATGGCGCACTGATCGCCCTGACCGGCGGTGCCGGGGCCGATCACCACGGTCGGGCGTTCACCAGGGCCCTGCCACGGGCCGGTGGCCTCGATGTAGGTGCCGGTCACCGCGACCGGGGAGCCGTCCTGCAACTGGGTGGTGTACATGACGTGCTGCGCGGAACCCGGCCAGCCGTTGATGGTGGGCGGGGCGACGAACAGCGGCATCGGCTGGGTTCTGATGATCGAGCCCGGCTCGGTCGGAATCTGCGCGGGTGGAATGTAGAAGGAGCTCACCGGCGGCGCGGCCTGCGCGGCTCCGGTATCGATCCCCGCTCCCGCGACTGCGGTGGCACAGGCCACGGCCGCCGCCGCGAGTATCCGTCCGGTCCGGGGTAGTGAACCCGACCGTGTGCGCCGCCCAAATCTCTTCTGCATCGATATCTCTCCATATGCACCACTCGGGCACCGTCGCCCGAATGTCTCCCGAACCACATATAGCTGTATGACATGACGCTCGTCACACCTGCGATCTACTAGAGGGTAACATAGGTCGCAGAGTCTGCGGGCGGGTGCCATCACTATGGATCGGGCCGTGAAAGTTGTTGTGCACAGGGAATATTCAGCACAAGAGGTGCGGAGGGCTCGATCGCCGTTGCCCGCTCGCGAGTATTCGCGATGACGGGCTGGATTCGCACGCGGAGAGGGAAAACCCTCGCCGAGTAACGATGTTACTTGATTCGGCGGCAAATGGGCGAAAAAGACGGTAACCGGCCATCGGGCAGCCGATTCGGCGCGAATCCGGGCAACCGACGGATTCGTGCCACACTCGTTCTGTGAAACGGGTGGTGGCGTTGGCGCTGGACGGCATCATGACCTACGACCTGGCCTGTGTGGTCCAGGCGTTTCGGCACGGACCGGGGAGAACCGGCGAGCCGGTGGGATTCGACATGATCACCTGCGGGATTCGGCCGGGGCCGGTGTGGACGCCGAACGGTTTCGACCTGCGGGTCGAGCACGGGCTGGAGGCGCTGGAATCGGCCGATATCGTCGTCGTGCCAGGGATCGGGCTACCGACGCTGCCGACCCCGCCGGAGGTACTCGACGCGCTGCGGGCGGCGTCCGGGCGCGGGGCGACGGTGATGAGCGTCTGCGTCGGCGCTTTCGTACTGGCCAGGGCCGGATTGCTGGACGGTCGACCAGCGACAACCCACTGGGCCTACTGTGACGAATTCGCCGCCCTCTTCCCCGCGGTGAAACTGGATCCGGGCGCGCTGTACATCGATGACGGGGATGTACTCACCTCGGCGGGACTGTCGGCGGCGCTCGATCTGTGCCTGCACGTGGTGCGACGCGAACTGGGCGTCGGCGTGGCGGCGGAACTCGCCCGATGGAATGTCACCTCCCCGCATCGCGAGGGCGGTCAGGCGCAGTACATACCGGATGCACTGGGCGACAACAATTTTCCCGGAGCACTCGCCGCAGCATTGGCTCGGGCGGCCGCGGATCCCGCTGCGGTGAGCGATGTTTCGGCGCTGGCCGGTATGGCATCGATGAGCGAACGCACACTGATCCGTCGTTTCAAGGCCGAGATGGGCACCACGCCTCGGCGCTGGCTGGAGGCGCAGCGGACCGCGCGGGCGCGAGAGTTGTTGGAAACCACCGAACTTCCGGTCGAGGTGGTCGCGGCGCAGGCGGGGTTCGGCAGCGTCACGGCCTTGCGATCGCATCTGCGCGCCGCGACCGGAACGACGCCCGCCGGATATCGGCGTTCGCTGCGCCGCTAGTTCAGTCCGTCCCGATCGGTGTCACGGCCCGATCCGCGGTGCCGCCTCGCGCGGGTTTCGGCCGAAGCCGCGCGAAGACGGACAGAGCGGTCCACTAAGCTGGTGCCGCGTTCAACGCTTCACGATCGTCCAGGCATGTTGCACCGGCTGAACTGCTCTGCTCTCCCTATTCGCACAGCGGCGGATCGACACGTGAGAGGTGGTCGAGGCATGACCGATCTTGGATTCGGCACCGTGGGGGCACCGCTACTGACCGGGCCGGAGTCGACGGCGAGTACGCCGCTCGCCCGGGCCGCGGGTCGGTTGCAGGCGGTGTTGCCGCCTGGCTGGCGAGTCGAGATCGCCGTCGCGCCCGACGAGCCAGGTGGACGTCCACGGCCGCTGTTGCGGGTGGTCATGCCGCAGGATTGACCGAGATCGGGGCGAGGATCGCGGTGGACCCTCACCCCCGATCCGGTGCTATCCGGTCCAGCCGAGCGGCATCAGCAGCGATTTCTGCTCGCAGTACGCGTCGAGACCTTCCGGGCCGTTCTCCCGTCCGAGTCCGGAGTTCTTGTAGCCGCCGAAGGGCGCCGTCGGGTCGAAGGCGTACCAGTTGATCGCGTAGGTGCCGGTACGGACCCTGGACGCGATCTCGGCGCCGTGTTCGATATCGGTCGTCCAGACCGAGCCCGCGAGTCCGTAGACCGAATCGTTGGCGATGGCGACGGCCTCGTCCTCGGTCTCGTAGGGGATCACCGACAGCACCGGGCCGAAGATCTCCTCCTGCGCGATGGTCGACTTGTTGTCGACGTCGGCGAAGATCGTCGGTTCGACGAACCAGCCGCGGTCGAGCCCCTCGGGCCGCCCGCCGCCGAGTACCAGCCGCGCGCCCTCGGCCTTGCCGGTGGCGATATAGCCCTCGACGCGTTCGCGCTGACGTTCGGAGATCAGCGGGCCGAGCTGGACGGACGGATCGTCCGGAAGTCCGACCTTCATCGTCTTCACATGTTCGACCAGCGCGTCGAGGATCTCGTCATAGCGCCCACGTGGGGCGAGGATGCGGGTCTGTGCGACGCAACCCTGCCCGCTGTTCATCAGACCGGAGAACGCGAGGACGGGAATGCTCGCCGCCAGATCCATATCCGGCAACAGGATCGCCGCCGATTTGCCGCCCAGTTCCAGGGAGACGCTCTTGAGCTGTTCGGTGGCGATCGCGCCGATCCGGCGTCCGACCGCCGTGCTCCCGGTGAAGGTCACCTTGTCGACGCCCGGATGCGAGATCAGGTATTCGGAGGCCTCGGCTTCGGCGGGCAGTACCGACAGCACGCCTTCCGGCAGGCCCGCCTCGGTGAAGATGTCGGCGACGATATTCGCGGTGATCGGGGTCAGCGGAGCGGGTTTGAGCACCACCGTGCAACCGGCGAGCAGGGCGGGGGCGAGTTTGTTGCAGGCCAGGAACAGCGGCACATTCCACGCCGTCACCGCCGCGACGACGCCGCGCGGTTCCCGGGTGACCCGCGAGGTGCCGAAGGAGCCGGTGCGAGTCTCCTTCCACGGGAAGGTCTTCGCGAGTTCGGCGAAGGCGTCGATGGTGGCCGTCGCCGGGATCTGGTTCAGCGTCATGCTGAACATCTGCGGCGCGCCCACTTCCGCGGTGAGCGCGGCGAGCAGTTCGGCCGAACGCTGCTCGAGCAGTCGGGCGGCGCGGGTGAGGACGGCGGCGCGCTCCAGCGGCGGGGTCGACGGCCAAGGCCCGTGGTCGAAGGCGTGACGCGCGGCGGCGACCGCGGCGTCGACATCGGCACGGACGACCACCGGGACGCTGCCGACCGGTTCGACCGTGGCGGGGGAGATGACCTGGAGGCGCTCGGACGAGGCAGGTTCGGTCCATCGGCCGCCGATGAACAAGCTGTCGTAGTGCATGAGAACACGTTACAGTTTTGCGGTCCCGTTGTCTGTAACCTGTTCCAGTTCTGATCACCGCCGAACTCCTGACCTGGCCGAATCCCAACCTGTCGGTTCGCTTTTCCGCAAACGCACTATTGCGTTCCGGAGGTTGACAGTGGATGCTGTAGCTACCGATCAGCTGCTTGACTGAAGTACGACTGTTCCGGAGTTCGACCAGTTCGAATTCGGCCTTCGTGACGTTCGTTTGCTGTGAAGTTCGGTTGTTCGATCCGTTCTGCATTGATCTGATACCGCAGGGGTGAACGAGTCATGGCGGTGCACGTGATCGGTCGGTCGCTGATGACCAGTGATCAGACCGAGCATCAGGCGAAGAGTGTCGGCAGCGGCGGGTGGGTCGTGTCGTTCCTACCGGGGCGGACGCTGACGATCGAGCAGGCGACAGCCGCGATGCAGGCCGCGGAAGCGGTCGCGGTCGTGGGTGTGCTCGCCGATCAGGTCGGGCTGACCACCTTGGAAACCGTCGGTCTGGCCATGCAGGAATCTTCCTGGTACGAACCGGTTCCCGGTGCGTGCGGGCCGCGCGGCTGGCGTCGCGGCTGGCTGGAGAAATAGGGAGCCGGGAAACCTCGAGCCGCTATTTGGTCGCGACCACGACCAGATTGCTGACCAGCAGTTCCCTGATCGCGGGCACGCGCACCAGCCACCAGGCCCATTTCGGGTGGTAGCGCGGGAAGATGGTCCGCACATTCGCGGGAGTCGTTGCCGCCCAACGCAGTCCGTCGGCGGCACGGACCGCGAACAGTGACTGCCCGAATCGGTTCTTGGGTTCCCTGCCGTTCTTGCGCCGGTAGCGCCGCGCCGCGTATTCGCCGCCGAGGTAATGCCACGGACCGGTCTCGTGCCCGCCGAACGGGCCGTGCCACACCGTGTACGAGAGCACGACCACGCCGCCGGGCCTGGTCACCCGCACCATCTCGTCGGCCATGAGCCACGGATCCGAGACATGTTCGGCGACATTGGAAGAGAAGCAGATGTCGACGGCGTCGTCGCGGAACGGCAGCGCCATACCGGATCCGCGGACCGCGCCCGCCGCGGGCAGACCGGCCGCGTGCAGTTCCGAGGGGTCGGGCTCGACGGGGATGTATCGCGCGCCGACGCGGGCGAACTCGTCGGCGAAGTAGCCGGGGCCGCCGCCGACGTCGAGCACGGTCGCGCCGTCGAGGTCGCGGCCGGTGAGATCGAGGTAGAAATCGCCGAGCATGGCCGCGCTGTCGGCCGCGATACCGCCGTAGAAGGTGGCGGGATCGGTCTGCTCGAAACGGAAGCTGCCGAGTAGTCGCAAGGACCGGCGCAGAGTCGCCCGGTGTGCGAACCGGGCTTCCGCGCGGTGCACCCGGGGCGCGAGCGGGCGGTCGGCCGTCTCGGTGGTGGGCGGCAATGTCTTGGCACTTGGCACGGCGGAGAGTTTTCCACAGGCGGCCCGCGGTGGTGCCGCCCGCGTCGGACTAACCGACCGGACTCCGGACCGGCCCGGCTCCGTACCCGCCGGGCCGGTGGGAGTCCGGCGCGCTAGCCGATGCCGCTGCTCGCGCCGCTGCCGGTGGACAGCGACGAGGTGATCAGCGCCAGCAGTACGGCGAGCGCGCCGCCCAGGTCGCCGGTCGCGCCGCCGCCGGTGCCGCCGCCGGTCCGAGTCCTCGGTGTCGCCTTCATGTATTTCTCCTCATCGTTCTGGTTGATCGAGTGGCGGCAGGCTATCCAAAGTGGACTGTGAAATGTGGGCGTTTCAACATTTTCGTCAGATCGTTGCCGGTGAAGCGCTTGCCGCGGGGACGCGCGCGCTATGGTGTACCCCGGTATCCACGTCCCCGGCCGGGGCCCGACGAGGCGAGAGAGCTCCACTGTGCGCGAAGTCCTGCTGCTCTGCTGGCGTGACACCGGGCACCCGCAGGGCGGCGGCAGCGAACGCTACCTGGAGCAGGTCGGCGCGCAGCTGGCCGCACGCGGGGTCAAGGTCACGTTGCGAACCGCCCGCTACCGCGGCGCGGCGCGGCGGGAACACGTCGACGGCATCTACATCAGCCGCGGCGGCGGGCGATACACCGTGTACCCGCGCGCCCTCGCCGCCATCGCGCTCGGCAGGCTCGGATTCGGATCGCTGCGCGGCGTGCGTCCCGACGCCGTCATCGACACCCAGAACGGCATCCCCTTCTTCGCGGGCGTCGCCTGTGACGCGCCGTCTGTGGTGCTGGTGCACCACGGGCATCGCGAACAGTGGCCGGTCGCGGGCAAGCTGGTCGGCCGCATCGGCTGGTGGATCGAATCGGTGCTCTCCCCGCGTGTGCACCGCGACAACCAGTACCTGACCGTCTCGCTGCCCTCGGCCGAAGAACTCGCGACCCTCGGCGTCGACCGTTCCCGCATCGCCGTGGTGCGCAACGGCGCGGAACCGGTCCCCGCCGACATCCCCACCGGAGCCGCGCAGACCCGCACCGACGGACCGCGGATCGTGGTGCTCTCCCGGCTGGTGCCGCACAAGCAGATCGAGGACGCGCTCGCCGCGGTCGCTCGGCTGCGGGCGCGGATTCCCGGTCTGCGACTCGACGTCATCGGCGGCGGCTGGTGGGCCGACAACCTGCGCGAATACGCCGGGAACCTCGACATCGCCGACGCGGTCACCTTCCACGGCCACGTCGATGAACACCGCAAACACGAACTGCTCTCCCGCGCCTGGGTGCACGTGCTGCCCTCCCGCAAAGAGGGTTGGGGCCTCGCGGTCATCGAGGCGGCCCAGCACGGTGTGCCGACCATCGGATACCGCAGCTCCCGTGGCCTCACCGATTCCATCGTCGACGGCGTCACCGGCATGCTGGTCGACGACGTCGACCACCTCACCGAATCCGTCGGCGAACTGCTCGACGACCACGCCGCCCGCTCGGTCATGGGAGAGAAGGCCCGCGCCCGCGCCCGCGAATTCTCCTGGGAGCAAACCGGAAACGGAGTGTACGAGGTACTCGCCGCCATCGCGCGCGGTGCGCACACGAGCGGACTGGTAGCCGCGCCGGACGTCAACGCCTGATCGGCTGTCCGTGGCCGCCCGGAAGCGGCGACGGGCGTTCGCCGGTCGGCCGTGTCGGAAGGTTGACGCTGGATACGCTTTTCGCGCCGGATCGGCTGCCGCGTTCGCGATTCAGCGCCGGATCGGGCGGTAGATCGCCGCGATCAGTAGTCCGCCGATCAGGAGTGTCGCCCACAGTAGGTGTGCCGTGATCGCGATGATTCGGTGCGCGCCAGGGGTTTCGGTGGCTCGGGCCACGTCACCGGGAACCCGGTAGAGCGCGAAATTCTGGTCCTCGTAACGCTTTTCGAGCTGGGGCAGGGTTTTCGCGGAATCGCCGAGCGGGCCGGGTGTCGACCGTTCCACCAGGACCCATCCGACTCCGAGGTCGGCCAATCGTTGTGCCGAATCACCGTGCAGTAGAGCGTTTTCCGCATCGACGGCGCGGGTGCCCTCGCCCGAGACGGTCAGGCCGCGTACCGGAAGTCTGCCGGTCTGGAGGACATCGTTGGGCAGCATGCGCGGTGCGGGATCGAGAACGGCGACCTTTCCGCTGTAGGGGAAACGTCGGAACATCCCCCCGGGCAGCACGGCGACGTCGCCCGTGGCATCGATCTTCTCGGCGACGCGCTGCCACCCGAGCGGGTAGTGCACCGGGCGTACGGAACCGCCGACGCCGAAGGCGAGGTCGAGCAGCGGGGCGACGAGCAGGGCGACGAACAAGACCGCGACCGGTATCGCCGCCGAACCGCCCCTCGATACCGACTGGTGCTCAACGGCATTCGTGGAGCGCGCCGCGATCCGCGCGGCGAGGGCTCGGCATCCGGCAGCCGCGCACAGTGCGAAGGCGGGCACGGCGAGCGCGACGTATTTCTGGGTGTCGCGAAGCAGACCGGCACCTGGGATCTCGACGACCAGCCACCGCATGACTTCCATCCCCCACCCGGTGCTCGCCAGCGCGGGAACGACGACGGCGGCGACGGCGAGGGCGAACAGTGTGCGGCGCACGCGAAGACCGGCGCGATCTTCGGGAACGGCGGTGAGCACGGCTCGAATTCCGCTCGCCACCACCGCCAGTAGCAGAATCGTCGCTACCAGGGCAATCGGCGTGGTGCGCGAGTCCGGTACCGCGTCGGCGTTCCAGATACCGCCGAGGCCCGCGAGGCTGCCCAGTGTGCCGAGACCGGGTTCGGCCCGCGCGGCGAACGCGGCGACCCCCGTGGGGTCGGAGGGTTCCGCCCCCGCCCCCGACAGCGCCGTCGCCGCAAGCCACGGGGCGGACGCGGCCACCAGCAGGGCCAGCGTGCCCGGCAGATTGCGTCGCCCGACCGTCGACAGCGCGACGCACCCCGCGAGCAGCGAGCCGGTCGGCGTGAGTCCGGCCGCCGCGAGACATCCGGCGAGCGCACCCCACGCGGCGACCGTGGTGGACTGCTGCCCTGTCGAAATCGCGCGGCGCCATCGCGGACCGCGACCCGTTGACCTCGTATGTCGCTCTCGCCGACCGTGCCGTGTTGATGGCGCGGTCGGCGATCGCCGGCTGTCGTCCGTGGAGGTCGTCCGCGCGTCCGCTTCCACAGCCACGGGATTCGGGGAGGGACGAGGTCCGGCGTCGGCCCCGGCGGACCGGAGGTGATAGGCCGCGAGTGCGGTCCACGGGAGTGCGGCGTATCCGGCGAGCAGGCTCCAATGTCCTTGCAGCAGCCGCTCGGCCACGAACGGGTTCCACAGGGTGAGTGTCGTCGCCACCAACTGCGGGCCGAGCGACACTGCGAGCAGTGCGCGGGCCAGCACGGCGGCACCGTATCCGGCGGCCCACAGCGCGACGATCAGAATCGCCTTGACCAGCAGCCCGCCGTCCACGATCGGTGACAGCGCGGCGAGCAGCGCGTCCTGCGGGACGGCTCGGGGAGCGGCATCACCGAGTCCGAGCGCGGAATCGGTGAGATAGGACCGGGGTGTGCTCACCGCGTCGCGTAGCAGCAGATAGCCGGAACCGAGCAGCGGTCCCGTGATGAGCGCCGTCAGCACGGCGCTGTACCCGGCCGGAATCAGCCCGGCCCACCGTGTACTCCGACCGCTCTCGCCCACGCCCCAGAACCCTACGGACCGTCGCATCCGTTCCGCACCGCCCACCCGGTGGTGCGCGCCCGAACCGCTCCCCGAAGTAGGTGGCGCTTCCTCGAGCGGTTGTGGACCGACGCGAGCACCCGACAAGCCGAGGGTGTGGCTCCCGGAGCAGCGTGAGGGTGCGCCGGGACACCTCAGCCGAGCACGCGCGCCCGAAGGTCAGCCGTCCATTCGACGTATTCGATCTCGTTCCCGTCGGGGTGGCGGGCGTAGAGGAATCGGCCGGTCGCGGACGACAGCGGCCCGCCGATCACGACGCCTCCGGTCGCGGCGAGGAAATCCGGCACCGCGTCGAGATCGTCGACGACCACGGGTCCGAGGGTCGCGCGGTAGCGGTCGGTGGCTTCGGGCGGACCGGCGATGAGCAGGAAGTCGCCGACCGCGGCGAGTTCGGCCTCCTCGAAGGCGAATCGGAGGTCGGCGGGCGCGCCGACGAGTTTCTCGTAGGTCGGCAGGGTCGTGTCGAGGTCGCGGACGAACAATCTCGCGTAGGTCTTGAGAATCTGCACCGCCCGGACGCTACGGTTCGGGCCTAACCTCGGTAAGTACGCACTTTCAGGTGAGAGGTGGTCGATGACCGACAGCGCGGCCGAGCGGGAACTGGCGAGCGCCGTGGCCCGCCGGGTCTTCGCGACCCTGTCGACCAAATGGGCGCTGCCGGTCATCGAGGCCATAGGTTCCGGACAGCCGCGCTTCGCCGAGATCCACCGCGCGGTCGACGGGATCAGCTACAAGATGCTGACCGCCACCCTGCGCGCACTCGAAGCCGACGGCATCGTCGCCCGACACGACTACCGCACCCCCGGTCCACGCGTCGAATACACCCTGACCAACGCCGGAGCGGATCTCCTGCGCACCGTCCACGGATTGTGCGCGTGGTCGCGCGCGCATCTGGCGGAGTTGGTCGGGCAGATCGCTACGGCGCCGTCGCCGGTGCCGCCGAGTCTGGGTCGACGGGAGCATGACGGGTTGGTCGAGCGCCCGGACGTATCGCCGTCATCCCGACGCTGAGTAGCGGTCGCCGCCGAAAACCCGCGGATCCGACCATCGCCGCGTGCGGTACGGAGCCGTCTACCGCTCACACCGCGTGGCTGTACGGTCCGGCCGGTATCGGCGGACATGTCGCGTCGAATCCGGCGGCACGCCGATGTGGGTCTGTGCGGGGCCGGATCGGGGAGGTGGGACGATGGGGTGTGCTCGCGGTCCGTCGTCTCCCTGTGGTCGCGGATTTGACGTTGGTGACAGCCGGTGCGATGACCGCCAATGTGGCCGGTTACCTGCTGCAACTGCTGGCCGGGCGTTGGCTCGGGGTGACCGGATACAGCGAATTCGCCAGTCTGCTCGCGGTGCAGTTGCTGTGCGCGGTGCCCGCGCTCGCGTTGCAGAACGTCGTCGCGCGGGAGTCCGTGCGCGGGGCGGGGATCGCGCGGTTGCGCGCGCTCCAGTGGCGGTGCGCGGTGATCGTCGCCCTGGTCGCCGCGGCGTTGATTCCCGCGGTGACGTTCGCGCTCGACGTGGGGGTCGCGGCCTGCGCGGCGGCGCTGGGAGCGGCGCCCGCGCTGGTGCTGCTGTCGGGTGAACAGGGGATTCTGCAAGGGGCCAACCGTTTCCGCGGTCTGGCCGTCGTGCTCGGCGTCGCCGGGATCGCCAGGGTGACGCCCGCGCTTGTGGTACTCGCGGTCGGCGGCGGTGCGGCGGCGGCCCTGTGCGCGGCGGCGGGAGGATTGGTCGCCGCGGCGATATTCGCCCGCTACGTCGCCGGTTCGGCGCAGACGGCCGAGGCCGGAACCGGCGAGCACATCGTCGGCGTGCTCCCGGTATTGCGGGCCGCGCAGGTGCAGGCCGCGTTGATGGCGCTGTCCTCGGCGGATCTGATCGTGGTGCGCATCGTGCTCGACGAGGTCGACGCGAGCCGCTACGCCCTCGGCACCATCGCGACGAAGATCGCGTTCTGGCTACCGCAGGCGGTCGGTGTGGTGCTGTATCCGAGGATGGCCGCGCCGACGCATTCGGCCCGCGCGATCAGGGACGCGCTGGGCGTGCTGTCCGCGATCGGCGTGGTCGCGGTCGCCTGCGCCGCGCTCGCCGCTCCGGTGGCGCCCCTGTTCGCGGGCGAGGACTACGCGCCGATCCAGGGCCTGCTGTGGTTGTTCGCGCTGCACGGCGCGATCCTCGCGGTGTTGCAGGGCGCGGTCCTGTCGGCGATCGCGGTCGACCGAACGGCCCTCGCCGCCGTCACCTGGATCGGTCTGGCCGTCGAGGTCACGCTGATGGTGTCGTTCGCCCGCACGGTGCCCGCGCTGATCGCCACGGCGGTGTCGGTGGCGGCGGTCACCACGGCGGTCGTCGCGGTGATCGTCCTGCGTACCGCAGAGCGTCCGGTAGCCGCGGCGGCGCAACGGATCTGAGGCGGTCGGGTCGTCTGCTGGCGTCGAATTCGGCGGAGCGGAATTTCAAGATCATCGAGTCGGCGACAATGTGGCATACCGCGGAACCGAACGCGGTGCTCGACACCGTATACCGGTGCGCGGACATCGGCCGTACGCCGAGTCCCGGTGCGCTGTCGATGAATTGAATGCTTTGGATATCCGAGGTTTGCCCCACGCGTGAATTCCGGTACCGGGACGGTTCCTTCGGTGGCACTCCGTCTCGGTCGGACAATTCCCGCACCGCTATTCCACCCGGTGCACAAACGAATTCGGCCCCCCGGCGAGGAGGCCGGGGGGCCGAATTCGAAGGTTGCTCGGAGTGAGCGGCTGGATCAGAGATTCTTGCGGATATCGATCTGCTCGGTCGGAGCGTCATCGCCGCCGCGCGGACGACCCGTGGTCGGCGCCGGGCCGGTCGCGGCGGGTCCGCTCGGCCGTCCGTACGGGCCCGCGGAGCGCCCGGCCGGAGCCGAGGTGGAACCGCCGGTGAGGCCGAGGACGATGCCGCCGATGATCGCGAGCACGCCGAGGATGCCGAAGATGATCGGCATGGTGCGGCCGAACAGCGACAGCTTGTCGATGTTCTCCTCGGCCACCGAGATCTGCGATTCGATGGTGTTCTCGTCGAAGACCAGGTTCGACTTCAGCGCGGTGACATCCGGCTTGTTGGCGTTCTGGGCGTAGTAGAGGTGGATCTGCTCGCCGCCCTTGATCACGGTGCCGGTGTCCGGCTCCACCCACACGTCGCGGACGTTGGTGTAGTACCGGGTCATGGTGACGGGAGCGTCGCCCTCCATGCCCCACTTCGCGGCGGGCAGCGTCAGCTTGTTGGTCGGGGTCTGCACGACATCCCACATGCTGGTGGCGGGGATGGTCTGCTGGAAGTGGTAGACCTTCATGCTGTTGATCTCGGTCTCTTCGACGAAGTTGATGTCGAAGGTCGCGCGGGCGTTGATGTCGAAGTACGGGTAGGTCTTCTTCTCGGTGCCGATCGGGAAGCGGTACTGGAGACCGGTGTGCTGGACCGGGTCGGCGATGCTCTCGCCTTCCTTGTTGGTCGTGACCGCGATGGAGCCGTTGGGCTCCTTGTCGACCGGCATGCCGTCGACGCGGTCGATGGTGACCCGGTCGACGGTCGCGGTGAGCAGGCCGGTGTCGCCCTGCTTGTCGATGCGGCGCAGGGTCTGGCCGGCCTGGATGGTCATCTCGTCGGCGTCGGACGGATCCTCGACCGTGAGGAAGCGCTGCGAGACGATCGGCACGTTGGTGTCGACCTTGGCCGCGCCTTCGGGAGCGGTGAGCGACTTCGAGTCGAGCACCAGACTGTCTTGACCCGGCTGATTGACCGCGACCGTGGTGATCTCGAGGTCGAGAGGAGTCTTCGACAGTTTGCCGACGGTATAGGTCGGGATCAGCAACGCCATCACGACGAGCAACGCGCCCAGGCCCACGAGTAGGCAGGCCACCGTCCTTCTGGTACCGGCACTCAGTGCCATGCAAACTCTCCTCGTCTAGAACACAGGCGGATCCGGCAAAGTGCCGCGTAGCCCGCAGGTGTTATACCTCTGCGGGCGCACCACAGCACTCGTGAGCCCCGACACTAACAGTCCGATGTCGTACTATGCGGTGCCGAGGCCGAATCCGCCAAGAAATCGTCCGAGTTTAGCGTGAAATGTGAAACGTATTGTTCTCAATCCGGAAAACCGGTGAGAGAAGACCGGAGGACGATGACCGCGACCATCCCCGTGCCGTCGGAGACCACCGACGTGGCGCCGCCGCGCTCGCGCGGTTTCGTGCCCGCGCTGGAAGGTATGCGCGCGATGGCCGCGCTCGGGGTGATCGTCACCCACGTCGCCTTCCAGACCGGTGCGTCCTCGGTGTCGTTCGGCCGGATCCTGGAACGTTTCGACATGGCGGTCGCGGTGTTCTTCGCGCTGTCGGGATTCCTGCTGTGGCGACCGCACGCGAGTGCCGCGCGCGGATTCGGGCCGAAACCGTCCACCCTCCGCTACCTGCTCCACCGTGGCGCGCGCATCCTGCCCGCGTACTGGGCGGTGGTCGTCGCGGTCCTGATCCTGTTGCCCAACGCGGCCCACACGGCGGGGATTCGCGTGTGGCTGTCCAATCTCGCGCTGCTCCAGGTCTTCGTGCCGCTCACCCTGACCGACGGACTCACCCAGATGTGGAGTCTCTCGGTGGAGGTGGCCTTCTATCTCGTGCTGCCGCTGCTCGCCTTCGCCCTCGTCCGCTTGCGCGGTGACGCGGCGCGGTACCGGGTACCCGTCATCGCGGGTTTCGGGTTGCTGTTCCTCGGCTGGAATTTCCTGCCCGTCCCCACCCAGGACGCGATCCACGCCGACAACTGGCTGCCCGCCTACCTGCCGTGGTTCGCGGTGGGCATGCTGCTCGCCGAACTCGTCGACGATCCTGCCGCACTGTCGAAGTGGCGTCGTTTCCTGGGAAACCAGCGGATCATGTGGTCCATCGCTTTGGTCGCGCTGATCTTCTCCGCGACCGATCTCGGCGGTCCCGCCGGACTCACCCACGCCGCACCCTGGCAGTACGTGGCGAAGATGGTACTCGGCACCTTCATCGGATTCGGACTGATCGCCCCGCTGGTTCTCGGCGACGGCAGACACCGCTGGCTGCAATCGCGTACGGCGGCGACCCTGGGCCGATGGTCCTACGGAATCTTCCTCTGGCACCTGGCCGTGCTGTCGATCATCTTCCCGGTCTTCGGCATCCTGCCGTTCCAGCGCAACTTCGTCTTCGTCCTGCTGCTGACCGTCGCCCTCACGCTCCCGCTGGCCGCCGCCAGTTTCGCCCTCATCGAGGATCCGGCCCGCCGCCTGGCGCACCGGTTCGACGAGGCGAAACTGGCAGGGGAGAAGAACGCGACGTAGTGGCGCGGCGCTACAGCTGACGTCTGATATCTCCGAGGTGGTGCCGCAATTCGTGCAGGGTATGCACGGCGACCCAGCGCAATGTGCGCTCGGTGGGTTCGGGATATCCGTAGACGAGTCGTCGTTCCCAATCGTCGTCGGACAACCGGTCGAGCGCGTGGGCGAACAGCGAAGCCGCGTCCCACAACTGACGGCTGACATCTTCGGGTTGTTCGTCGGCGTATCCGGCGTGTTCGACCCGTTCGTCGCGGCCCATCGGTTCGGTGACCGGAATCTCGACCCGTCGCGCGGTGAGCACGCGCTCCCGTTGGACGAGCAGGACATCGCGGACGTGGCAGGAGTATTCGAGCGGTGACCACACCGTCGGCGCGGTCCGCCGCCGCAGTCGCGCCGGGTCGGAGATCAGGATTCGGGCGTAGTCGTCGGCGTAGTCTCGCGCCCGCGCCGACACCTCGGTCGCGACGGTGAGGTCGTAGGCGAAGTCGCATTCCACGCAGGTCTGCACGAAAACCACTCTAGCCATCTCGTGAGTTGTCGTCGTCGGAATTCTCGGGTTCGGCGCTGCCCCGTCGGGCGCGGGCACGCGGGAGTGCGGCGACGCCGACCGCGATCACCGCGACCAGCGCGGGCAACTGCACCCAGACCGAACCGCCCACGTATCCGCCCGGTGAGCGCCACGGACCGGTGGACAGTGCCGCCAGCGACAACGCGGCTCCCACCCCGGCGACGAGCACGAGGTGATTCGCGGTGACGCGGGCGTAGAAGCGGGCCACCGCCACACCGGCGACGGTGAGCGCGGCACCGACCGGACCGGCGATGATCGTCGCGGCGGCGGTCACCCCGACGATGCCGACGGTGCGCGTTCCCCAGGTGCGCGGCACCGCGATCGCCTCGACGACAGGTGAACGCCGACGCGGTATCGCCAGCGCGATCAGGGGAATCAAGAGCAACAGGCCGCCGAAGATCCCGAGCCGATACCAGCGGTCCGCGGGGAAGGAGACAGTGATCGGTTCGTCGCTCGCCGACCAGTCGTCAGGCAGCAGCCACCCCTGCTGCCAGCCGTCGATCACCACCGGTGCGAGTTCGGTGCCGTCGCCGGTGCGGGCCTGCCAGCCGACATTGGTGCTGAGCGGCAGGACGAGCAGTCGCTGCCCGTTCGAGGCGGGGGCCGGTCGGGTGTCGGTGCGCGTCAGCCGCAGCCGATCGACGAAGAACAGTTCGGTCGGCCCGACACTGACGTCGACGCGGCCCGATCCGGCCACGAGCGTCGGTGGGCTGTCCGCGGACGCGGGTTCGTCGCCGTCGCAGGCCTGCGCGGAAACGGGTGCGCTGGAACGTAACTCGTCGGCGGTCGCGGTGACGCTGGTCCGCACGGCGATTCCGTCGACGCTCACCGTCGGGCCGAGCGCGCACGGGA